>RFIU01000306.1 GCA_003695555.1 Alphaproteobacteria bacterium | reverse complement strand
GCACATCTTCCAGGACGCCGTCGGCCGGGGCATTGACCTCGACGGCGACCTTGTCGGTCTCCAGTTCGGCGATCGGCTCGTCGGCGCGCACCGGATCGCCGGGCTTCTTCAGCCAGCGCCCGAGGGTCGCCTCGGTGACGGATTCGCCAAGATTGGGAACGCGGACTTCCTCGCTCATGATCTGTCTCGCTCAAGCTTTCGGTTCGTCGTCCGCCCCCTTGGCGGACCGCGGAAGATGGGTCGGTTCGCCTTTCAGATCTCGAAGGCGTGGTGAACCAGCGCCTGCTGTTCGGCGACATGACGGGAGTAAAGTCCTGTCGCCGTCGCCGCGGATGGCTTGCGACCGGTATAGACCGGGCGCGCGACCGGGGCACCAGCGCGACGCAGCGCCTCTTCAAGATAGGGTTCGATGAAGCTCCACGCCCCCATGTTCTTCGGTTCCTCCTGACACCAGACGAGGCGCTCGATATTCGCGAAGCGCTTCAGATATTCGACCATCGCCTCCATCGGGAAGGGATAGAGCTGCTCGACGCGCAGGATATAGGTGTCCGAACGAGCGTTCTCCTCGCGCGCTTCCAGCAGATCATAATAGACCTTGCCGGTGCAGCAGATGACGCGGCGGATCCCTTCATCGGGTTCCAGCCCCACCGTCAGACGATCGGGATGGCGCTCGGCGTCATCGTCGAGCAGGCGGTGGAACTGGGTTCCCGGCCCCATCTCGACAAGGTCGGATACCGCCCGCTTGTGACGCAGCAGCGACTTCGGCGTCATCAGCACGAGCGGCTTGCGGAATCGCCGGTGCATCTGACGGCGCAGGATGTGGAAGTGGTTCGCCGGGGTCGTGCAGTTGGCGACCTGCATGTTGTCCTCGGCGCACATCTGCAGATAGCGCTCGAGCCGCGCCGAGCTGTGTTCGGGACCCTGTCCCTCATAGCCGTGCGGCAGCATCATGACGAGGCCCGACATGCGCAGCCATTTCGCTTCACCGGCCGAGATGAACTGATCGATGATCACCTGTGCGCCATTGGCGAAGTCGCCGAACTGTGCTTCCCAGATGACCAGTGCCTGCGGTTCGGCAAGCGAGAAGCCGTATTCGAAGCCCAGCACGCCGAATTCGGAAAGCGGGCTGTTGTGTACCTCGAACCACGCCGGCGCACCGAGATGGGCGAGCGGGATGTAGCGATCCTCGGTCTTCTGGTCCACCCACACGGCATGGCGCTGCGAGAAGGTGCCGCGTTCGCTGTCCTGACCCGACAGGCGGACGTGATAGCCGTCCTTCATCAGCGAACCGAAAGCGAGCAGTTCGGCGCTCGCCCAGTCAATTTCGTGACCTTCCGCGAAACGCCGCGCCTTCTGATCGAGGATGCGCTTGAGCGTGCGATGAATGTTGAAGCCTTCCGGCACGGTGGTCAGAACGGTCCCGATCTCGTGCAGCGCCTCCATCTCGACACCGGTGGTGGCGCGGCGCGCGAGATCCTCCTTAGAGGGCGTCGTGAAGCCGCGCCAGCGTCCTTCCAGCCAGTCGGCCTTGGCCGGTTGATAGTCGCGCCCGGTTTCGAATTCGGTCTCCAGCAGGTCATGGAATTCGCGAATCCAGGCGTCGATCTCCTCGCGGCTGACGACGCCCTCTTCGATCAGACGGCGGCCATAGATCTCGACGACGGTAGGGTGCTTGCGGATCGCCGCATACATCAATGGCTGGGTGAAGGCCGGCTCGTCCGCCTCGTTATGGCCGTGGCGGCGATAGCAGAACATGTCCACCACGACGTCCTTCTTGAAGGTCTGGCGGAATTCGGCGGCCAGCTTGCAGACGAAGACCACGGCTTCCGGGTCGTCGCCATTGACGTGGAAGATCGGCGCCTGAACCATCTTGGCGACGTCGGAAGGATAGGGCGACGAACGGCCATGGATCGGCGAAGTGGTGAAGCCGATCTGATTGTTGACCACGAAATGGACGGTGCCGCCGGTGCGATAGCCCTTGAGCCCCGAGAATGCGAAGCATTCGGCGACGATGCCCTGCCCCGAAAAGGCGGCATCGCCATGCAGCAGCAGGCTCATCACCTTCTCTCGCGTGCGATCCTCGCGCTGGGTCTGCTTGGCGCGGGACTTGCCGAGCACCACCGGATCGACCGCTTCCAGATGCGACGGATTGGGCGAAAGCGAAAGATGCACCCGCCGTCCGTCGAACTCGCGGTCCGACGAGGTGCCGAGATGGTACTTGACGTCGCCCGAACCCTCGACATCTTCCGGATGGGCGGCCCCGCCGTGGAATTCATGAAAGATCGCCCGATAGGGCTTGCGCATGACGTTCGCGAGGACATTCAGGCGGCCGCGGTGAGGCATGCCGATGGTGATCTCTTCGACGCCCATCTGGCTTCCGCGCTTGATGACGCCTTCCAGCGCCGGGATCATCGCTTCCGCCCCTTCGAGGCCGAAGCGCTTGGTGCCTGTGTATTTCTTGCCGAGAAAGCGTTCGAACTCCTGCGCCTCGATCAGGCGCCGCAGGATCGCGCGCTTGCCTTCGATGGTGAACTGGATCTCCTTGTCGCGCCCCTCGATGCGGCGCTGAACCCAGGACTTCTCCTCGGGTTCGTTGATGTGCATGAACTCGACGCCGACATGGTGGCAGTAGGTGCGCTTGAGGATCGCGAGGATCTCGCGCATCGTCGCCGTCTCAAGGCCGAGGACATGATCGATGAAGATCGGCCGGTCCATGTCACCGGGTCCGAACCCATAGGTCTCGGGTTCCAGTTCAGGATGCGGCGGCCGCTCCATCAGTTTCAGGGGGTCGAGATCGGCGATCAGATGTCCACGTACCCGATAGGCACGGATCAGCATCAGCGCCCGGATCGAGTCCAGTGTGGCGGCACGCACCCGATCGTCGCTCAGGACGCCCGCCTCCGGCACGCTCTCCGCCCCTTCGTGCGCCGCCTCGGGCGCCATGCGGGTGGGATCAAGGCCGGCGGTCAGATCGTCCTCTTCGAGGAGCGGCCAGCCGCTTCGCTGCCAGGACGGTCCCGAAAACGCCTGCCGGGCACCATCCTCGAGCCGTGCGAAATAGCGTCGCCAGCTCTCGTCGATGCTGTCCGGATCCTCTCGATAGCGCCGATAGAGATCCTCGACGAAAGCGGGACTGACTTGCCCGTCCGCCAGTTCGGCATCGAGAGATTCGTACTCGCCCATCTTCCCGCTCTCCTTCGGCCGCGACAGGGTGGTGACCGGCCCGCATGGTAAAAGTGCTGCGGACCGGTCTGCGGTCTTCAGCCCTTCAGGACGTCAAGAAGGGTGCGGCCGATATCGGCCGGCGACTCCGCTACCGTGATTCCGGCCGAACGCATCGCCTCGATCTTGCCTTCCGCACCCCCTTGGCCACCCGAGACGATGGCGCCGGCATGACCCATCGTCCGGCCGGGCGGTGCGGTGCGGCCGGCAATGAAGCCGACCACCGGCTTTCTGACGCTGGCGGCTTTCAGGAACTCGGCTGCATCCTCTTCCGCATTGCCGCCGATCTCGCCGATCATGACGATGCTTTCGGTCTCGTCGTCGGCCAGGAACATCTCCAGCACATCGACAAAATTGGTGCCATTGACCGGATCGCCGCCGATCCCCACACAGGTGGACTGCCCGAGCCCGACCGCGGTCGTCTGCGCCACCGCCTCATAGGTCAGCGTGCCCGAGCGCGAGACGATGCCGACCGAACCACGGCGGTGGATGTGTCCCGGCATGATGCCGATCTTGCAGGCGTCCGGGGTGATGACGCCGGGGCAGTTCGGACCGATGAGGCGGGTCTGCGAATCCTGCAGCGCGCGCTTGACCCGGACCATGTCGAGAACGGGGATCCCCTCGGTGATCGTTACCACCAGCGGAATCCCCGCATCGATCGCCTCGAGAATCGCATCTGCCGCAAAGGGCGGCGGCACATAGATAACGCTCGCGTCCGCATCGGTGGCCGCCTTCGCCTCATGGACGGTATCGAAGACGGGAAGGCCCAGATGAGTGGTGCCGCCCTTGCCCGGGGTGACGCCGCCGACCATCTTGGTGCCGTAGGCGATCGCCTGTTCGGAATGGAAGGTGCCCTGCGAGCCGGTAAAGCCCTGGCAGATGACCTTGGTGTTCTCGTCGACCAGAATCGCCATGGCGCTCAAATCTCCCTTCTGGCGGCCGCGACCGCCTTTTCGGCGGCATCGTTCAGATCATTGGCGGGAATGATGGCAAGACCCGAATCGGCCAGCATCTTCTTGCCGATCTCGACATTGGTGCCCTCAAGGCGCACGACCAGCGGCACCTGAAGATCGACTTCGCGGGCTGCCGTGATGATACCGTCGGCGATCACGTCGCAGCGCATGATGCCGCCGAAGATGTTGACCAGGATCGCTTCGACATTCTCGTCGGAAAGGATGATCTTGAAAGCCTCCGTCACCCGCTCGCGGGTGGCGCCGCCGCCGACGTCAAGGAAGTTGGCGGGTTCGCCGCCCTTCAGCTTGATGATGTCCATCGTCGCCATCGCAAGGCCGGCACCATTGACCATGCAGCCGATATTGCCATCGAGCCGGATATAGTTGAGACCGTATTTCGCGGCGCGCACCTCCATCGGGTCCTCTTCCGATTCGTCGCGCAGATCGCGGACGTCGGGATGGCGGAAGAGCGCATTGTCATCGAAGGACATCTTGGCATCGAGCAGGATCACCTCGCCGTCTTCCGTCTCGACCAGCGGGTTGATCTCGACGAGGCTGGCATCCAGTGTCACGAAGGCCTCATAGAGGGCGGCGAAGACCTTCATCGCCTTCTTCGCGACATCGCCCTTCATGCCGAGACCAAAGGCGATGCGGCGCTGATAGAAGGGCGCCATGCCGATGAGCGGATCGATCACCAGCTTGACGATCCGGTCGGGGCGGGTGGCGGCGACCTCCTCGATTTCCATGCCGCCTTCCGACGAGGCGATGACCGCCGGCCGGCCGCTCGCCCGGTCGATGAGCAGCGAGAAATAGTATTCCTTGGCGATCCGGCAGCCGTCCTCGACATAAACGCGGTGAACCTCCTTGCCCTCGGGCCCCGTCTGATGGGTGACGAGGCGATGACCGAGCAGGGATTTCGCCGCCTGTTCCACTTCCGCAATCGACTTGACGACCTTGACGCCGCCGGCCTTGCCGCGACCGCCGGCATGGATCTGGGCCTTGACCACCCAGACCGGCCCGCCGAGCTCCTGGGCCACCTCGACGGCTTCTTGAGGCGTATAGGCGACCCCGCCGGCCAGTACCGGCGCACCGAATTTCTTCAGCAGGCCCTTGGCCTGATATTCATGAATGTTCATTGCTGATTGTCCGGGCTGTTTCCTCTGTCGTGTCTTGAGATCATCCTAGAGTTCGGGGTCGATCTTGCGCACCGCCTCGACCAGATGGTGCACCGCGTCCGCCGAACGCCGGAAAGCCGCTTCCTCCTCCTTGGTGAACCGGACCTCGACGATGCGCTCGACACCATTCGCGCCCAGAACCACCGGAACCCCTACATAAATATCGTTAACACCGTATTGACCGGACAGATGCGCCGCGCAGGGCAGCACCCGCTTCTTGTCCTTCAGGTAGCTTTCCGCCATTTCGATCGCGGCGGTCGCCGGCGCATAGAAGGCGGAACCGGTCTTCAGCAATTTCACGATTTCGGCACCTCCATCGCGGGTGCGCTGTACGATCCCATCAATCCTTTCGTGCGTGGACCAGCCCATCTCGACGAGGTCGGGAACCGGAATTCCGGCAACCGTCGAATAGCGGGTCAGCGGCACCATCGAATCGCCGTGCCCGCCGAGCACGAAGGCGGTGACGTCCTTGACCGAAACACCGAATTCCTGCGCCAGGAAATAACGGAAGCGGGCCGAGTCCAAGACACCGGCCATGCCGACCATCATGTTCGGTGCGATGCCCGTGATCCGCTGCAGCGCCCAGACCATCGCATCGAGTGGGTTGGTGATGCAGATGACGAAGGCGTCCGGCGCATGCTCGCGGATGCCGGCGCCGACCTGCTTCATCACCTTCAGATTGATGCCGAGCAGATCATCACGGCTCATCCCCGGCTTGCGCGGCACGCCGGCGGTAACGATGATGACGTCGGCACCCTCGATGTCCTTGTAGTCCTGAGTACCGGAAAAATTCCCGTCATAGCCTTCGATCGGGCCGGCCTCGGCGATGTCGAGCGCCTTGCCCTGGGGCAGGCCTTCGGCAATGTCGAAGATGACGACGTCGCCGAGCTCTTTCAGGGCCGCGAGATGGGCGAGCGTGCCGCCGATCTGGCCGCCGCCGATCAGTGCAATCTTGGGTCGTGCCATGGGTGGATGCTCCTTGTCTGCGCGAAAAAGGGCGCATCATCCGGGCGGCAGGTCAGAGCGATCGCCATCGATCGCCGAAATGGTCCCCGCATCACGTCCCGGGCCATCGGAAACGCCCTTCGACCGAAGCGGTGTACCGCCTTTTCCGAGGCCAGACAAGGCCGTTGCCGCAGTGCAAAAGATCACTCTTCTGCCAGCCCGTGGCCGCGGGCGAGATAGGATTCTGTCTGCATCTCGTAGAGGCGCGAGACGGTCCGCTGAAAGGCGAAGCCGACTTCGCCGCCCCGGTGCAGCTCCTCGGGCGGAACCTCCGCCGAACAGAGCAATTTGACCCCGTTTTCATAGAAGACGTCGATCATCGTGATGAAGCGCGCGGCCCAGTCACGTCGTTCGGGGCCCATCTGCGGGATCGCGACGACGATCACCGTATGATAGCGATGCGCGATCGCCAGATAGTCGGCCGCGCCATAGGGGCTGGCGCACAGCCGCTTGAATGAGAAGACGGCAACCCCCCGCGCGGCCTTCGGGACGAAGATGGTGCGGCCGGCAACGACGACCTCGTCGCTTGGCACCTTCGCCGCATCTTCCACCTCGCGGTCGGTGAGCCGATAGAAAGCACGACGCAACGCCTCGGTGGTCGTCTCATCAACCGGCGTCAGATAGGTCTGCAGACCCTGAAAGCGGGCGAAGCGATAGTCGGTCGGCCCGTCAAGAGCGATGACCTCGAAGCTCCGTTCGATCCAGGCAATAGTCGGCAGGAAGCGGTCGCGGTTGAGGCCGTCCTTGTAAAGATCGCCGGGCGGCCGGTTGGAGGTAGCGACGATGGTGACTCCCCGCGCGGCAAGCTCGCCCAGCAGCAGCCCGAGGACGCTGGCGTCGGCGATATTGGTGACCTGTAGTTCGTCAAAACAGAGCAGCCGGGTGTCGCGCGCGATCTCGGCGGCGGCGGCCCGCACCGGATTGCGCGCGGCTTCCCGTTCGAGGCCGAGCGCGCGCCATTGTGCCTCCCCCGCCTCGCGCCAGTGTTTGAGACGGGAATGAACCTCGGCCATGAATTCGTGGAAATGGACACGACGCTTGGCCTTGATGGCGACTTCCTCGTGGAACATGTCCATCAGCATCGACTTGCCTCGCCCGACCCCGCCCCAGATGTAAAGGCCGGCAGTGCCGACGACTTCTTCCCTGCCGCCTTCATCGCCCCTGCGTATCGCTCGCGCCAGTAGGCGGCGCAGCCCGCCCGAGCGGGTCTGAGGAGAGTCGTTCGCGCTGTCGCGGCGAGCAATCACATCCGCCAGCCGGTCGAGACGCCGCACGACCATTCGCTGCGCCGGATCGGGATGAATCTCGCCGAGCGCGACATCCGCCTCGTAGCGCGCCGAAACCGGCCCGCCGGCGGCATCTGCCGGTTCGCTCGCCGCCATCCGATCGTCACGCTTCACCGTCATGCCGCCTCGTCGCAGCCGACCAGCGCGCGGGCGAAGTCGCGGGCGGCGAAGGGGCGCAGATCCTCGGCCGCCTCACCGACACCGATGGCATGGATCGGCAGGCCGAAACGTTGTGCCGCTGCGACCAGCACGCCGCCGCGCGCGCTGCCGTCGAG
>RFIU01000305.1 GCA_003695555.1 Alphaproteobacteria bacterium | reverse complement strand
CGCCGAGCGCCAATCTGTCCGGCCACATCAGCCCGACCCGCGCCGAACATGTCCTCGCCGACCTTGAAGGACGGGTGGACCTGATCCTCGATGCGGGGGAATGTCCGCTCGGCCTCGAATCGACGGTGGTGCGGGTGATGGACGATGGCCGCGTGCGGATCCTGCGCCCGGGTGCCGTAACGCGCGAGGATCTTGCCCGTGTCCTGGAGTGCAAGGCCCGGATCGAGGACGAGGCAATGCTGACGACACAAACCTCGCAGATCGAATCGCCCGGCATGCTCGCCCGCCACTATGCGCCGGAAAAACCGCTGCGTCTTGACGTCCGTCGGCCTGCCGCAGACGAATTCATGATTGGTTTCGGCGAAATTGCGGGGGACGCCAATCTCAGCACCGCCGGCGATCTCGGCGAGGCGGCAGCACGCCTGTTCTCCCTGCTGCGCATGGCGGAGGCGAGCGACAAGCCCCGCATCGCGGTTGCGCCGATTCCGTCAGAAGGTCTTGGGCGCGCGATCCGCGACCGGCTGGCGCGTGCGGCGCAAGCTCCCCTCGCTCAGGAGAAAGAAGAATGAACGAGATGCCGGCATCCGACGGTTCTGGAATCGAAGACCGCCATTCCTTCCGCCCAGCAGTACGCGCGGCCGGACGGATGTTCGCTCGCGGCCTGCTGCTGCTCATCCTCGGCCTCGTCGTCGCGGCGGCAATTCAGGTCGGCTTCAACATCCTGCGCTACATGATTCAGCCCGACTGGCTGGTCGGACGGCGTTTCCGGCTCGTCGTCGCGCTGACCGGCCTGCTGGCGGCGGCGGCACTCGCCTTCTTCCTCGCGCGGCTGGGACGGCGCGAGCCGGCGGCGATCGGCAGCGCTCGGCTGCGTTTCCTGCTGGTGCTGATGGCCGTTCTGCCGGACCCCTATTATCTTGCCTATCTCGGCTGGCAGGCCGCCCCAGAGTTCGCCGAACTGCTGCGCTATCTTCAGATCGTCCTGCTCCTGATCGCCTTCGTTCCGCCTCCCGGCGGCGAATCGCGATGGGCACGTCTGCCGGCGCTGATCGCCGCCATGGCTCTATACGGTGCCCGACCACGCTTCTGGCTGGTGCCTGCCCTGCCCGGCGACATGGAGACGGCGGCAATGGCCCCGATCCATCTGCTGGTCTTTGCCAAGGCCGTCCTGCTGGCCCTGCTGGCCGCCGCCGCAATCCGCATGGCCGGTGCGCTTGCCGCCGGACGAAAGGCGGGGGCGACCTGATGAGCGGGCGCATCGCGCCACCCTCGGATGAGGCGCTGACGGCCCTGAAGTGGGCCGCCGGGGCGGGCGGCTGGAGCGAGGATCGGGCGGAAATCGCCCCCCATCTCGTCGAATGGCGCGGACGCTGGCACGGGCGTACGCCACTGCTGCTGAAACCTGCCGACACCGACAGCGTCAGCGCGATCATGAAGACTGCCACCCGCCATCGCGTCGCCATCGTCCCGCAAGGTGGCAATACCGGTCTCGTCGGGGGTGGCGTCCCGGATGAGAGCGGCGCCGAGGTGCTGCTTTCCCTCAAACGGATGCGGCGGATCCGACGCCTCGACGTGGCGGACCGCCTGATCATTGCTGAGGCCGGCGCCACGCTTGCCGAAGTCGATGAGGCCGCTGCCGAGGCGGGCCTGCGCTTCCCGCTCGAGATCTCGTCCGGCGGGACGGCGAGCATCGGCGGGGCCGTCGCCACCAATGCCGGCGGTGTCCATGTGATGCGCTTCGGTTCGATGCGCGCGCTCGTCCTCGGCCTCGAGATGGTGCTTGCCGACGGGACCGTCGTCGATGAACTGCGGCGAGTGCGCAAGGACAATGCCGGCCTTTCCCTTACCCCTCTGATCGTCGGGTCGGAAGGCACGCTCGCCATCGTTACGGCGGCAAGCCTTGCTCTCGCCCCGCGGCCGGCAACTTGTGCCACCGCCTGGTGCGCGCTCGCGCGCATCGAAGACGCCATCGCGCTGCTGCGACGACTGGAAACGGCATTCGGCATGGCACTGGAAGCCGTGGAACTGGTCCCCGAATTCGGCCTCAAACTGGTCTGCCGCCACATTCCGGGCACAAGAGCGCCGTTTGCGCAACCCTATCCTTGGCACCTGCTGGCCGAAGCCACCTCACCGCACGAAACGGCATCCCTCTCTGTGGAGATGGAAGCCGCGCTTGCCCTCGCGATGGAAGAAGGACTCGTCAAGGATGCGGTGATCGCCAAGAACGGCCGCGAGCGTGAAGATCTCTGGCGGCTGCGTCATGCGATGTCCGAGGCGCAGAAGAAGGAAGGCCCCTCGATCAAGCATGACATCGCCGTTCCGCTGGTCGAGCTGCCGGCCTTTCTGAAAGCGGCGGAAGAAGCGGTGAAGCGACGGCTTCCGGGTGCGCGCCCCTGTCCTTTCGGGCATCTCGGCGACGGCAATCTGCATTTCAACATCTCCGCCCCTGCCGGTGCGGACGAATCGGCGGGCCGGGACTTCCTCGCCCGCTGGGAGGAAGTGCAGCGCATCGTCCACGACATCGTTGCGACCCATGGAGGCTCATTCGCCGCCGAACACGGCATCGGGCGCCTGAAACGAGGCGAGCTCGCCCGACTGGCCAACCCTGGACGACTGGCGGCGATGCGCGCCATGAAACGGGCACTGGATCCGCTCGGCATCCTCAATCCCGGCGTCATGCTGTGACATGGGAACCCTGGTGGGGTATGATGCGTTTGCATTGCTGCTTGAACTGGACCTCTTGCCCATCATGAACAAGGAGGCGGCCATGAGCTATTATTTCGCGACCACGCTTGATACGACGATGGAAGATGCGATCACCCGCGTCACCGAGGCATTGAAGGAACGCGGCTTCGGCGTGCTCACCGAAATCGACGTCAAGGCGACGCTGAAAAAGAAGATCGGCGCCGATTTCCGTCCTTATGTCATTCTCGGATCGTGCAATCCGCAGTTCGCCTACAGGGCGCTCCAGGCCGAGAGCCGGATCGGCGTCATGCTGCCCTGTAACGTCATCGTTCAGGAGCTGGAGCCCGGCAGGGTAGAGGTCGCCGCGGTCGATCCGATCGCCTCAATGGCCGCGATCGAGAATCCGGAACTCGAACCGATCGCACGGGAGGTGCAGAGTCGCCTGAAGGACGTCATCGAAAGTCTTGAGGCCGACGCTCCGGCGAGCGCCGCGTGATCGGCGGGTCGAAGCGCGAAGGAGGCCGGAAGGATGACGCGGCGCCCCGAGCGCGACGGAAGGCGTTTCTGGCCGGTGGGCATTCTGTTCGTCCCACTCTTCGGCCTGATCGGCGTTATCGGGATCGGAACGAACGGTGTGGGAGAGGCCGTGACGCATCACTGGTGGTGGGGGATACCCTTCCTCGGCCCGCTGGGAATGCTGTTCGGCTTTCTGGCGGTCGTCGCCCTTGTCGTCTGGTTCACTCACTGGCTGGTCCGCGGCACGATGGAGCAAGGCGACGGGGCGATCCCGGATGCGCAGCTTGAAGATCGTGCTGTCATCATCCTGCGCGAACGCTTCGCCCGCGGAGAGATCGACGAGGACGAATATCTCCGCCGGCTTCGGGTGCTGGAGGAGAACAGCGGCAAGAACGACTTGTGAACGGGCATCGCCCGTCGCCGATTCCGGGAATACCGCCAGTCGTCGCGCCGGTCTTCTTCCCCTTGATCTTTTCGTCATCCTGCCCTTTGTTCGGCAGATATCGGAAATGATTCTCCGCCGCCTGTTTTCGCAGGCAAGGGGGATGGCCCGGCGCAGCAGCTGCCCCGGGGCCGGGCCTCGTCGCGGGGAAAGCGGGCCAATCAGACATGAGCGAGCTCTTCCACCTCAATCCCGATATTGATCGCGATGCGACGAAGCGCGCGCTCGCTCGCCATGGTTTCGCGCGGGTTCCCGACATTCTTGCACCGGAAGGCGCCGAACGCCTGACCGAATGCCTGGACAAGGAGCTCGACTATTCGCTCACCTATTTTGATGGCCAGGCGGCGCGCATCGTCGAGCCGGAAGAGCTGCGTAGAACATCACCCGAACAGCGCCGCGCGCTCAATGAATTCCTGATGCGCCAGGCGCGCGAGGATTTTTCCTATCTGTTCGAAATCTACCCGCTTGAAGAAGCCGTGCGTGAAGGTCGCGATCGGCACCTCGTCATCCATGACTTTCATCGCTTTCTTCATTCCGAAGCGATGCTCGAATTCATTCGCACGGTGACCGGGGAACCCGGCATCGGCGGCGCAGATACGCAGGTCAGTCGGTTCGGTCCCGGTCATTATCTGAATTATCATGACGATCTCGTCGAAAATGAAGACCGGGTCGTCGCCTTCGTCTTCAGCATGACCCGGCGCTGGCTGCCGGACTGGGGCGGCTATCTGCAGTTCTATGACCCGGATGGTCGCGGCGGTGTCGGGCTGCGGCCCGGTTTCAACTGCCTGCACCTCTTTCTGGTGCCAAGGCCGCATGCCGTCACTTGGGTGACACCGATCGCACAGGCCCGCCGGCTCGCCATCTCGGGCTGGTACCGGCGCGACAAGCAGCCCGCGGCATGAGTTCCATGGCTGGCAAGGCGAAAGGCTGAGACCCGATGCTGCGACTTCACCCCCATATCAACCCCGCCCGGCTTGCCCGCCGCTTCCGCGAAAAGGGGCGGGTCCAGATCCATCCCTTTCTGGAGGAAGAAGACGCAAAACGCCTCTTTGCATGCCTGTCGCGCCAGCTCGAATACATCCTCGTCTATAATGACGAAGACGATGAGGTGCACCGGCTGAAAGCGCAAGAGCTGGCCGCCATGGCCGTCGAGGAACGACGGCGGTTTCTTGCCGGCATCCACGAACGCGCTTCTCGCCGATTCCAGTTCTTCTATGGCTCCTATCTGCTGCTCGAAAACTATCTCGAAGGCCGCGACCGGGAGCTTCTCGTCCACCGCTATCTCGAATTCATCAATTCGCCGCCGGTGATCGAACTGCTGCGTGCGGTCACCGACATTCCCGAACTGATCAAGGCCGATGCGCAGGTGACACGATACGGACCGCACCATTTCCTGACTCGGCACGACGACCTGGTCGCAGGACAGAATCGACGGGTCGCGATGACCTTGCACATGACGCCGCGGTGGCGGCCCGACTGGGGCGGCTATCTGCAGTTCTTTGATGCGAACGGGGATATCGAAGAGGCCTTTCAGCCGCGCTTCAACTGTCTCAATCTCTTCCGCGTGCCGATGTCGCATGCGGTCCAGTACGTCTCGCCGTTCGCCGGCGCGCACCGTTATGCGATCACCGGCTGGTGCCGGGACGGCTAGCCCGGCATCTTGCGGGGCAGCGGCTATTCGAATTCCATGATCACCTGATCGACGGCGAGACTTTCGCCCGGCGCGACATGGATTTTCTTCACCGTCGCATCGCGTTCGGCGCGCAGGATGTTTTCCATCTTCATCGCCTCGACGACGGCAAGCGGCTGACCGGCCTTCACTTCGTCGCCCTCTCCGACGGCGATCGAGACGACGACGCCCGGCATCGGGCAGAGAAGCTGACGACCGCTGTCGGCTTCCGTCTTCTCGGGCATGAAGGCCATCAGTTCGGCAACCCGCGGTACCAGCACCAGAATGTCCCGCTGGACGCCGCGTGTCGAAAGCCGCCAGCCCAGCGTCAGCGCATCGATCTCGACGGTGACCGGATGACCGTCGATCTCTCCGGAAAAGACCGGATCCATGGGAGTCCAGCCGGAGCGGATCTCATGACGCGCGTCATCGAGCATCACCCGGGCCCCTTCCTCGCTCGGCATGATGACCGTTTCCGCCCGGCGTTCATCATCGAGCATGACCACGAAGCGCCGGCCGGCTACCGGCTTCGGCTCGATCACCTGCCCCGGCAGACGGGTTTCACGCGAGCGTTCCACCGCATCGATGAAGGCGCCGACGAGCATCAGGGTGCGCACCTTCTCTTCGGTGAGCGGTGCCCCGGAGAAACCGTCGGGATATTCTTCGGCAATGAAGTTGGTGGAAAGCCGCCCTTCCTGAAAACGCGGATTTTCCATCACCGCGGAGAGGAAGGGAATATTTTGGGAAATGCCACGGATGTAATAGGCATCGAGCGCATGGGTCATCCGACCGATCGCCTCGTCGCGATTCTGCCCCCAGGTGACCAGCTTGGCGATCATCGGATCATAGAACATCGTGATCTCGGCACCCTCGCGCACGCCGGTATCGACCCTGACGCCGAGCTCCGGGCCCGCCGCCGGCTCGCGATAGCGGACCAGCCGGCCGATCGAAGGCAGAAAGTTGCGAAAGGGATCTTCCGCGTAGATGCGGGTTTCCATCGCCCAGCCGTCGATGCGGACCTGCTCCTGATCGAAGGCGAGCGGTTCACCGGCTGCGATGCGGATCATCCATTCGACAAGATCGAGGCCGGTGATCATCTCGGTCACCGGATGCTCGACCTGAAGTCGGGTATTCATCTCGAGGAAATAGAAGTGGCGGTCCTTGTCAACGATGAACTCGACCGTGCCGGCGGAATGGTAATCGACGGCGCGCGCCAGCGCCACCGCCTGCGCCCCCATCTCCGCACGCATCTCGGGGGTGACGAAGGGAGATGGCGCCTCCTCGATCACTTTCTGGTGGCGGCGCTGGAT
>RFIU01000304.1 GCA_003695555.1 Alphaproteobacteria bacterium | reverse complement strand
GGCGATCTATCGCGCCCGCTTCTTCGAGGTTTCGATCCACGCCCCCGCACGGGGGGCGACACCTCTGCTGGCGTGCGCATGCCCGTCCTGGGCTGTTTCGATCCACGCCCCCGCACGGGGGGCGACTCCCTTGAACTAACACGCTGGCATGTTTGCTAAAAGTCCATTTCTTGTGCGAACCGGCCAGATTATGGGCGACAAACTGGCAACCGTAATGATCGAAGGCGGCACTTCCTTCACGATTTCAAAGACCTGATCTCGGTGCGAACATTCCGCTCGAAAACGACACGCTTCGGGTTCGCACTGCCGCCACAATTCCCGACCCCGGGTCAAATGAGACAGCCTTCAGACGATCAGGGTGCCCCCCAAGTCGGCCGCAGGTTTCGCCCCAACATGTTCGACCCTGCGGCGCCACTTCGCGCCAAGATAATAATATCGCAAGCTGTCATGCTCCGGATCGATAATGCTTTCGAGATCGGCCTTTAGATAAGCCCATCGGGCCGGATCCACCTCGATTTCAAACACTGAGTACTGGACGCGCTGACCGTAATCTCTGCATGCCTTGGCAACACGGCGCAAACGCCTCGCGCCATCTCCTGCCGTGACGCCCACATCGTAAGTCACCAATACCATCATGGGATTCCCTTCATTTCCAGAACCACGGCGGATATGCATCGAGATCGCCACGAAGATGACGGGCGAGAAGCTGCGCCTGGAGATAAGGAACGAGTCCCAAGGGTGCTGTCTCGCCTATAAAATCGTGCCGGCGCTCCTTGCGTTTACGCTCCTGCCACGCATTCAGCACTGTCCTGCGCGCATCGTCGGTCAGAAAAATTGCCCCACTGTCCTGAACCTCAAAGTCGCGCGCCCGCATTTGGCGGCGGTTGAGTAGTGAGAGAGCCAATCGATCGACGAATACCGGTCGCAATTCCTCCATCAGATCGAGTGCGAGACTCGGCCGGCCCGGTCGGTCGCGATGGAGAAAGCCGACGGCCGGATCGAGTCCCACACTTTCGGCCGCACTTCGGCAGTCATGGGTGAGAAGAGTGTACAGGAATGAGAGAAGGGCATTTACGGGATCAAGTGGCGGTCGCCGCGAGCGGCCCTTAAAGCGTAATTCGATATCGGGCGACCGAATAAGGTCATCGAACACCGCAAAATAGTGACGGGCAGCTTCGCCTTCAGCGCCGCGCAGGGCGTCGACGGACGGCGGCCCCTTACTAATGCCGCGCAGAATGCCCGCTAGACGGTCAGCGGCACCTTCGATCCGACTTCGCTTCTCTTGCTCAAGGTCTCTTCCGTAGTCCCGCATGGTCCGCATGAGCACCGCACGCTGGTTCGAAACTTTCCCCATGACGAGGCTGCGAACGATTTCTTCCGGGGCATCGTCCGAGACACGATACTGTGCGCGTCGCAGGAGAACATTGCCGGATGCCGGTCCTTCGACACGTGCCTCGAAGCGGCCGAAACGGCTTAAAATCACAATCGAAATCCCCGCTCGGGCGCAGGCACCAATGAGTGCAGGCGACACATAGACAGGACCGAAAAGGACAAGCGAGGCCAGCATGTGCAGGGGGACGCGGGCCCGCTCGGCACCCTCGATCTCGACGACCAGATTCTCGCCATCCTTTCGGACAGATGCACCTTCAGAGGTGACATAGATCGTGTTCAGCAGCTTTTTCACGGAGCGACACCTGTATCGTCGAGCAAAGAGGACAGGGTTTGATCGCGCCATCTTCTTGCATCTTGCGCCATAACCCGAGGGCGACAGAGATCCATCAGCGAACAGGCGCGACAGCGACGGGATTCATAGACCGGCGGTGGGGTATGTTCCGACCGAAGAACTTCTCGCAGTCGCGCGATCGTGTCCTTGGTCAGGGCTCGAAGATCGTTGTCGAACGGTACAGGGACACGCCGTTTCGTCTGCCCGTAATACAGTGCTCCCTCGGGCACGCCATGACCGGTCATCTCTTCAAGGCACAGAGCCTGGGCGCAAAGCTGCACCTCGTCGGCACGATGAAGCTTGGGCTTGCCGCGCTTGAATTCCACCGGATAAGGCGTTTCCCCATCCACGCCGGGAATGAATTCCACAAGGTCGGCGACCCCGGCAATGCCGAGCCTCTTTGAGGCGATGGCGAGCGCTGTCACGCGCCGGACGCCGCGGTGGCGGCGCGTGGCGGGAATACTCGACGCGAGATGCATGACATGCCCCTCGGCCGTGAAGAGGTTTTCCGCCCACATGCGCTCAAGATGAATGAGCGCCGCCTGGCGCATGCAGTAGACGGCATGCTGAAGGGCGGAGAGCGGGATGGGCTCGCCATCCCGCGCATCAGGTTGCTGCGCCGTGCCGGACACAGGCTGCGCCTACCGCTCAGATTCGTTCGATGATCTCCACCCCGCCGGGCAGGTTCTCACGATCGATCCGGACGGAATAGTCTGAAAACTTTCGTGCCGGCGGCAGGTTGTCGAGGCGATCGTCGATCTCGTGAAACTCGCCGCCGACATTCCGGCCCACCTGCACCCGATCGAACAGGGCATGTGCCGGCGCATTGCCAAGGGCGTTTTCGTGCCGGAAGACGATCAGCTTGCGCACCGCCATCTCCCCGCGCGCGGCCGAGTGATCGTGTTCGAACATGTTCTCGAGCGCCTCGAACAGCAGATCAAGATCGCTCTCACCGAAACCGGTGCGCTCGGCCAGCTTGGCGGAGATGAAGCCGTGGGCGCGATAAAGCCCATAGGGAACAATATGCTTGCGCCCCATGGTCCGATTGTCGCTGCGCTCATCGTCGCTGCTCCCGGCTTCGCGCTCCTTTTTTTCTTTCTCATTTGTCGCTGCCATGCGGGTGATGGAAATCTCCAAAGGCACGATCGCTTCCTCAGATCGGGCAAAGGAAAGCTGAACCGGACCACGTACCTGTCCGCAATTAATGCCCGTGCTCATCACGGCCCCGAAGGTGCGAACATCAAAGAAATTCCGGCACATGAACTCCTTGAGCCTGTGCGCCTCCTCATCATTGTGGGGGCTGAGCTTGGCGGCCTTCATCACCTTTTCATCGTCGGGACGGAGCGCTTTGTAGGCCTCGCGATGCTTCTCATTGAGGATCGCTCCCTCCTGAACATAGATGGCAAATCCGGGCTCGCCCTCTTTTGCCATCTCGACATAATTGCGGACCTTGCGCTTGAGGCAGACGTCGCTGACAAGGCCGTGGTTGGTTTCGGGATCAATGCGCGGCAGATTGCCGGCATCGGGATCGCCATTGGGATTGCCGTTGGTGACATCGAAGAGAAGCACAAAGTCATAGCGATTGCTGAGCGTGGACATCAGGCGGCCTCCTCATCGGTTGATTCCTGGTTTGCCTTCGATTTGAAGAACTCACTGCGCTGGTGATAGTAGCCAAGAGCAAACAGCGCCTGCTCTTCGGCGGAGAGAAACGCCGGAAATGGATCTTCTTCCGGCGACATGAGGTCCATGATTTGCGCCACCATCTTTTCCAGATTGACGCGATAGCCCGGCGACTGCTTTCCCAGCTTCGAGAGGTGATGCGCCGAATTGCTGTCCAGCATGGCGAAGACCTTCCTCGGCTGGGCGGACGCCGCACCATAGAATTTGTCCTTGACCGTCGCGTTCACCGAGCGGCCAAGGGCCGCAGATTGTATCTGCTCATAGACGGCAAACAGACGACCAAGCAGATAGCCCTTGTTTCGATTGTCGGGGTCTAGTGCCACGGGAGCCTCCTTTTCCATGTTGAAATTTCGTACGAGCACGGCCTTGAGCATGGACACGCGCAAGGCATTGACACCTCTGTCTGCGCGAAGGCGCATCAAGATCGTCGACATGAGGGTGAGCGGATAAGGCGTGCCGGTGAGGATGGATCGCAGCCAGTTTCCGGCAAGGTTGGGCGGCACGTTCTCGCGCTTTCCC
Source organism: Alphaproteobacteria bacterium (assembly GCA_003695555.1). Lineage (GTDB taxonomy): Bacteria > Pseudomonadota > Alphaproteobacteria > Sphingomonadales > Rhodothalassiaceae > J084. The sequence continues at coordinate 2,322 of RFIU01000304.1, read as the reverse complement.
AGTGCCGCCGTCTCAAGCAGGTAGCGCCAAAGCGGGGCATTTTCCTCATATTCGGATCGCGGTTCGAGACGCATGTCTGCAAGGAACCGCTGATAGTTTCGCGCGAGGACGCCGAAATCGTCCTCGAACCAGAAGCGGATCACGAGCCGCGCGGCATTGGGGGCGAGCCCGAGCACATGGAAACGGACGCCCCTGGCGAGATCGGGGGCAATCTCCGCAATCGGCCGCCCCTCGCGGATTGCCTTTAGAACCGCTCCCACCTTCCTTGCTTCCGATTGCTCGTCCACGGCATCCGGCGCATCGGTTTCGCCGCCGAAGAAGGCGGCAAAAATACTCTCGGCCACATCGGCCCCCGATCCATCCGCCCAGAACACCACCGAGGCGTCGCCGATCTGGATTCGATTCCTGCTGTCACGCTCAAGAAACTTGTTCAGCGCCGCCGTATAGGCGAAGGCGGCAGCTTCCGAGACCGGGGCGTTCTCGCCCTGCTCGTGACCGTAGGACGTAAAAGCGTCGAGATTGAAGGAAACGAGCGAGGCGCCGGACGACTGCGCACCCCATACGCCCTTGATCGCGGGATGCAGACGCGCGACGGGCGCCTTCGCCCCCGAGATAAGACACACGGCCTGCCGCTTCTCCCCGCTCGACAAGAGCCTCGCCCATAGTTCCCGCGCCGCAGGGCGGTCATGTATACGAACATTGTGCAAGCGGTCGCTTTCGAGAGCGAAGACGACATTCTGGTCCTTCATGTCTTCCGGCCAGGCGAGACGTTCGAAATCCTCGGGCTGCCAGGATTCAAGAAACCGCAAAAACGCGCGCAGTCCCGGATCGTCCGTGTCCTTGAGCACATCCACATGCCGTTCGACGAAGGCCGCATGTTCCTGCTTCAGCCGCTTGCCTTCGCCCGCCGTAATGCCAAGAACATAGGAGGTCTTGTCCCAAAGGAAGTTGGGTGCGATCTGGACGGTCCGCTTCTCGGGCCGCGGAACCGCCATCAGCGGCGCAACCTTGCGCTTTCCCGCCTGCTCGCGAAGGTCGACGGGGGCACAGGCCGGGCTGCCATCCTCATTGAGCGAAATGAGAAAGCTGATCTTTTCAAGGGAATAGCCGAAGGGCGGTACTTCGCCGCGCGCAGCCATGCGGTCATAGGCGTTCACGAGCGATGCCAGCATGCTCATCGTCTGATCTCCGAAGAACCAGGCTGTGGAATGTGCAGCACGCCCTTTTCAAGGCGAGCACGGAAGAAGAGTGAAGGACGCCCTTCCGCCTGATGGTCGATGTCCCAAAGCATGAAGCCGAGGTCTCGGCTTTCGTCGATCGCAGCGGGAAGGGGTGCGTCCGGTGCGATCAGCTCGAAACGCGCCGGAAACTCGCGAGTGCCCAGACAAGGCTGATGATAGCACTGACCGCGCCTCGCACGGCGGTTGAAGATATCGAGGTGCTTGCCCTCATTGTCGTCCGCGCCGGCCTTTTCCGTGAGTTCGAAATGCGCCTCGATGACATAGGCGACATCGACGAGCACGGTCGCGGCACGCTGCTGCCGGTCATCCTCGACGATCAGATGCAGCCCCTCGATGCTCCCGCGATTCATCGCCGTCCTGATGCGCCCCGCCGGCGCCTTGTGGCCGACCTCATTGCGACGGATTGACTGAAAGCGGATGGGTTTCAGCACATGGATGCGATCGATCACCCAGCGGATCACCGGTTTCCAGTGAATGGCCTCGAGAATGCCGCGCGCGGCCGAGGGCGTCATCACGTCATAGGAGACGCGCTCGACCTTCATTTCCGGCCGGGTAAAGCAGGCATGATCGCCTGAAACGCGCAGTCTAATGCCATAAGCCATCTTTCGCCTCTCACCTCCCTATATGATCGAATCCTCCAATCCCAGATACTCCGCGTCCTCCCACAGAAGGCCGGTATCTTCGCGATAAAGCCCTTCACTCAGCAGAACGCAGAACTGATCGCCGAAGCGCGTTTCCTGTGCGAAGACGGCATGCCCTGCGGCCAGGAGTTTCGCCCGCGCGCGGGGCGGAACCTGCACGAGAAACGGCTGCAGCTTGCGCGCAATGCGGCCAGCACGCGCGCCGTCAAGGCCAAGCTGCTCGAGCGCTTTTCGCGCCTTTGCCTCGCGAGCGACGATCACCGTCACCATGCCGCTCTTGATCATACGGAATCTTTCCGCAACAGAGCGGTAGGCGAAGTCGGCCTCAGCTCCGTTCAGCCGGAAAGCGGCAAGAATCTCTTCGGCATCAAGCCGGTCGCCCAGGCGCCAGTACACTTCGGTGAAATAGTCACGGATCGCATCCGGCGTGAGCCAGTCGG
>RFIU01000303.1 GCA_003695555.1 Alphaproteobacteria bacterium | reverse complement strand
TTCTTCAGCACCTCGTAGCCGTGCATGTCGGGCAGGTTGAGATCGAGGATGATGATGTCGTAATCATAGAGCTTGCCGAGATCGAGCCCTTCCTCGCCCAGATCGGTCGCATAGACGTTGAACCGTTCGGCGGTCAGCATCAGTTCGATGCTGCGGGCGGTCGCCTCGTCGTCCTCGATCAAGAGCACACGCATTTTGCGTTCTCCTCCTATTCTAGCGCGCGCTGCGGGTCCAACGGGTCCGAGGGCCTTCGCATCGCGCCTCGTCTTTCTTCATCCCTCGCCTCGCCCCTGTTGCGCGTGTGCCGGCAGGCCCGCAGGCGCACCGGTGGACGGCTCTTGCCGGCCGCCTTTCATTAACCAAGGTTAATAGATAAAATCTTAATAAAAGGTAACCCTAAGAATTTCTCACCGAACGAAATCATTCGCTTCGAATGGATCGAAAAAACGGCCGCCACTCGAATGGATCGTATAAAGGCCGCCGCTCATGTGTGCGCGGGGGTGCAGCCCCGTCCTGCGCAAGCGTCCCGTCGGCAGCTTGGGGCGGCTTCGGCAGCTCCCGCTTAGCGTCATTCGTTCAGCCGGCTTTGCTTGCCATGATCTAGGCGGCGCTGCTATGGCTTCGGGTGTGAAGGCGAGGGCGGGATCCGGCCCGCCCGGACGGCCGGCAACATCCGCTCGCGGGTCTTCATCCCGTCTCTTTTCGGTGGCAGCAGGAGCCGCGCCGTCAGGGCTGTTGCGAGGGGCGGGTGCCGACCTCGCCGAAGCGCGCACCGCATCAGCGGCGTGACCAGAACCGACCAACAGGAAGAGCGAGCGCCTTGAACGAGATTTCCGACACGCCGACCGGCGGTCAGCCGGTTCCTTCCATCACCATCGAGGACGAGCTGAAGAGTTCGTATCTCGACTATGCGATGAGCGTCATCGTCTCGCGCGCGCTGCCCGATGCGCGAGACGGCCTGAAGCCCGTCCATCGCCGCATTCTCTATGCGATGTACGAGGCCGGTTACGACTGGTCGAAGCCCTATCGCAAGTCGGCGCGCATCGTCGGTGACGTGATGGGTAAATATCACCCGCACGGCGATTCGGCGATCTATGACGCGCTGGTGCGCATGGCGCAGGATTTTTCCATGCGTCTGCCGCTGATCGACGGGCAGGGCAATTTCGGCTCGATGGACGGCGATCCGCCGGCGGCGATGCGCTATACTGAGGCGCGGCTCGCGAAATCGGCGCGCGCCCTGCTCGCCGACATCGACAAGGACACCGTCGATTTCCGCCCCAACTACGATGGCTCAGAGCTGGAGCCCGAGGTTCTGCCGGCGCGCTTCCCCAATCTGCTGGTCAATGGTGCGGCCGGAATTGCGGTCGGCATGGCGACCAATATCCCGCCGCACAATCTCGGCGAGGTGATCGATGCCGCACTCTTACTGATTGACGACCCGCAAACTCCGTTCGAACGGCTGATGGAATGCGTGCCGGGGCCGGACTTTCCGACCGGCGGGATCATCCTTGGACGTGGCGGCATCCGGCGTGCCTATGAGGAGGGCAGGGGGTCGATCGTCATCCGATCGCGGACCCATTTCGAGGAGATCCGCGGCCGTGAGGCGATCGTCATTACCGAGACCCCCTATCAGGTCAACAAGGCGGCGATGATCGAGAAGATCGCCGAGGCGGTTAAGGCGAAGCGGATCGAGGGGATCGCCGAACTGCGCGACGAATCCGATCGACGCGGCGTACGCGTCGTCATCGAGCTGAAGCGTGACGCGGTGGCCGATGTCGTGCTGAACCAGCTCTATCGCTACAGCCCGGTGCAGGTCTCCTACGGCATCAATATGCTGGCCCTCGATGGCGGCCGGCCGCGCCAGATGGGGCTCGGCGACATCATCCGCGCCTTCCTGCGTTTTCGCGAAGAGGTGATCACCCGGCGCACCAAGTTCGAGCTGAAGAAGGCGCGTGAGCGCGCGCACATCGCCGTCGGCCTCGTCATCGCCGTCGCCAATATCGACGAGGTGGTGGCGATCATCCGCGGCGCGCCGTCACCGGCGGCGGCGCGTGAGGCGCTGATGGCGCGCGATTTCGACGCCCAGACCGTGCTGCCCTATCTGAAGCTGATCGACGAGCCGGGTACCGAGGTCGAAAACGGCCGCTATCGCCTCTCGGAAGCGCAGGTGAAGGCGATCCTGGAGCTGCGTCTGCATCGTCTGACCGCGCTCGGCCGTGACGAGATCGGCAAGGAGCTTGAGGAGCTCGCACTGCGGATCCGCGACTATCTCGACATCCTCGGTTCGCGCGAACGTCTGCTTGCGGTCCTGCGCGACGAGCTGGTGGAGGTCCGTGACGAATTCGCCGATCCTCGGCGCAGCGAAATTTCGTTCGACGAGATCGGAGATGTCGATGAGGAGTCGTTGATCGCCCGCGAGGACATGGTGGTCACGGTCACCCACAACGGCTACATCAAACGCGTGCCGCTGGCCGCCTATCGCGAACAGCGGCGTGGGGGCAAGGGGCGCTCGGCGATGGCGACCCGCGATGAGGATGTCGTGACCCAGGTCTTCGTCGCCAACACCCACCAGCCGATGCTCTTCTTTTCATCGGCGGGACAGGTGTACAAGCTGAAGGTCTGGAAACTGCCGGCCGGTGCGCCGCAGGCACGCGGAAAGGCGCTGGTCAATCTGCTGCCGCTCTCGCAGGGCGAGACGATCACCAGCATGATGGCGCTGCCCGAGGATGAGGATTCCTGGAGCGAACTGCATGTCATGTTCGCAACCCGCAACGGGCTGGTGCGACGCAACCGGCTGTCCGATTTCGTCAATGTCCCTTCCAACGGCAAGATTGCCATCCGCTTCGAGGAGGGGTCCGACGATCAGCTGATCGGGGTTTCCGTCTGTCGCGAGGATCAGCATGTCCTGCTTGCCGCGCGCGGCGGCAAGTGCATCCGCTTTCCCGTCACCGATGTCCGTGTCTTCAAGGGGCGTACCGCTGCCGGTGTGCGCGGGATGAAGCTTGATGACGGCGACCGGGTGATCTCGCTGTCGATTCTGGAAGGACGCAATCTCGATGCGGACGAGCGCGACGCCTACCTGAAGGTCGCGCCCTGGAAGAGCGGCGAGGAACGTCCGGCGCCGCAGGAGGTAGGGCTGACGGCGGAGCGGATCGCCGAAATCGCGGCGGCCGAGCAGTTCATCTTGACGGTGACCGAAAACGGCTACGGCAAGCGTTCCTCGGCCTATGAATACCGCACCACCCATCGCGGCGGATCGGGTATCGTCAATATCGTCACCTCGGCGCGCAACGGGCCGGTGGTCGCCTCGCGTCCCGTCGCCGAAGGTGATCAGCTCATTCTGGTAACCGATCAGGGCAAGATGATCCGCATCCCGGTCGCCGACATCCGCATCATGGGACGCAATACGCAGGGCGTGACGCTGTTCCGGATCACAGATGACGAGCGCGTTGTGTCCGTCGCCCGTATTGCCGAGCACGATGCCGCAGGCGATGATGAAGACGCCGGGGACGGTATCGATCGATGAACCGAACGCCTCGGCTTGACGGCCGGCCGATCGGCGGCGGTTGGCGGGGACATGAGAGACTTGCAATCTCATCGCCGCTCGCCTATTAGGGCGCGCATCCCACACGCGGGTCATGGAGGACGCACGGGTAAATCCCCGCCGACGTTCTCACCGGTGCCGGACAGGGGCCGCCTTTAAGGCCTTGGTCTTCCTGATCGGTATTCGACCCGCGGAGGCAGAGAACCGGTAAAGGAGAAACGACGATGGCGCTGCCGCAAGTCAGCCTGCGCCAGCTCTTGGAAGCTGGCGTTCACTTCGGACACCAGACCCACCGCTGGAACCCCAAGATGGCCCCCTGGATCTACGGGGCTCGCAACAAGATCCATATCATCGACCTGACCAAGACGGTGCCGCTGATGTACCGTGCGCTCAATGAGATCCGCGGCATCGTCGCGGGCGGCGGGCGGGTGCTGTTCGTCGGCACCAAGCGTCAGGCACAGGAACCTGTCGCCCGTTCGGCCAGGCGCTGCGGCCAGTACTATGTGAATCACCGCTGGCTCGGCGGCACGCTCACCAACTGGCGGACCATCTCGCAATCGATCCGCCGGCTGCGGGATCTCGAGGCCAAGCTCTCCGATCCCGCTGCGGCCGCGGGGCTGACCAAGAAGGAGCTCCTGCACCTGCAGCGCCAGCAGCAGAAGCTCGAGCGGGCGCTGGGCGGCATCAAGGACATGGGCGGCCTGCCCGACATCCTCTTCGTGATCGACG
>RFIU01000302.1 GCA_003695555.1 Alphaproteobacteria bacterium | reverse complement strand
CTCGCGCGACATCTTTGCAAGGCAGCGGAAGATGGTGGCGAGGTCGAGTTCGTCAGCGAGATCGCCGAACCCTTGATCCTGGAAACCACCCGCCGGCTGCTCGGCTGGCAGGCCGTGCCGGTGGAGCAACTGCATCGCTGGTCGGATGTGCTTGCCCGGCAGATCATGCGCTTTGATCAGAAAGAGAACGAGAAAATGATTGCCCGAACCGCCTTTGCGGAATTCCGCGACTACCTGCACGAGGAACGCGAACGCCGGATGGGGGCCGGAAACCGACGGGAAATGGCGGGCGATCTTTTCGATGCACTGCTCGCTGTCGAAGCGTCAGGAGAGATCGCCGACGCCGATGAATTCGTCGGCCAATGCCTGCTGCTGCTCGTCAACGGCATGGAGACGGCACCGACGTTCTATGCCTCTCTCGTCCATCGCCTGATCGAGGATGACGAGGAATGCGCCCGCCTGCGCGCCGATCCCACGCGCATCGCGGGCTTCGTCGAAGAATGCCTGCGGCTCGACGGTTCGGTGCCGATGATGGCGCGGACGGTGATGCAGGACTTCACCCTTGCCGGCGTCACCCTTCGACGCGGCGAGGTCGTGCTGGGACTTCTCGCCATCGCCAACCGCGACCCGGCGGTCTTCACCGACCCCGATCGCTTCGACGCCGGCCGCCATCCCAATCCGCATCTCTCATTCGGCCGCGGCCCGCACCGTTGCCTGGGCAGCGCTCTTTCCCGTCTGCACGCATCGGCGCTGGTGGGCGCCTTTCTGGATCTCGCGCGGCTGCCGGAAATCCCGATGGCGGGCTGGCAACCGCACCAAAAGGCCGCCATCATGGGGCCGGCAAAGCTGATCCTTCATTTCTGATCGGGCGGCCAAGACATTTCCTTCTCTATCCTTGACAACACAGGATTACCCCCATAGGGTATTAGCTCGATACGCTTTGGTCATGACCGGGAAAGCAGCCACGACATGCTGCGTCTGCGTTCGACATTGCTGCGCGCCCTGCTGGCCTTCATGCTGGCGACACTGCCACTCCCGATCGGCGGGTCCCCGGCGGCAGCACAGGGTTGCGACCGGGTGGACGCCTCTTCCTCGCAGGTGCGGTTCATGGATGAGGCTGACGCACCGACGATTCGCCGGGGCGGGCTGCAGATCGCGTCTGAAGATGCACAGCCCTTTCCACCTTGCTGCATGGGCGGAATGATTCATGCCGCCTGCTGCCCTGCACTGGTGGGCGACGGCCCGATAACGCTGCGGTCGATACGAACCGCTTCTGCCGAGCCCCATTCCCGGACTCGCCATCCTTCCCCCCATTCGGCCCGCCCGCCCATCGATCCGCCTCGTCTTTCTCTCATCTGACGATCCTCGCGCCTTCCCGGCGATGATTTCCTGAACGGGAAAAGCCGGCACGCGAGAGCCGCCCGGACCGAGCGTTCATGTGTTCGGGGCGAGATGATCTGCCGGAAACGAGAGAAGAAAGCCTGCCACCATGAAGACCGTCGTTTGCCGCCCGAAAGGCCATGCCGGGCGACGATATTCCCGCCTTGGCGCATTCATGTTCGCCTTTTCCGCCCTGCTCGCATTGCTCCAGGCATCAGCGGCCAATGCTGCGCAATCCGACGATCTCGCCAGCGCCGCACCGCTGACCCTGACGGAAGCGATACGCGCAGGCCTTGATGGTGACGACCCCAGCATTCTGCGCTTCGCCCGCCGCGCCGTGGCCAAGCAGGAAACGGCCGTCGCCGATGCGCAGCTTCCTGATCCGAAGTTGCGATTCCGGTTGCAGAATTTTCCGATTGACAGCTTCCGGCTCGGCGATACGCCGATGACCCAGATCCAGATCGCCCTGCAGCAGGCATTCCCCCGCGGACGCACGCTACATTACAGTCGCCAGCGCCGCGAGGCCGAAGCCCGCGCCGAGAGCGAACGCATGAGCCTTGCCCGCCGACAGCTCGTGCTGGCGATCCGGCAGAGCTGGCTCGACCTCTATTTCTGGACGCACGCTCGCCGCTTCGTCGAAGAGAGCCGGAAGGCCGTTGCCGAACTGGAAACGGTGGCAAGCGGTATCTTCGCGGCCGGCAAGGGGTCAAGCGAAGACGTTCTGCGCGCCCGCTTCGAACGCTCGGTACTCGACGACCGACTGATCGAGATCGACCGCCGGATCGAGCGCGCCCGTGCCGATCTCGCCCGCTGGATCGGTTTCGAGCGCGCCGCTCGACCGGTGCCTGACGCCCTTCCCGTTCTGCCGGTGCCCTCTCCGATCGAAGGCATCCGGGCCGCATTGGTCGCCCATCCTTCGGTGCGTGTCACCCAGGCGCTGATCCGGGCCAGAGAAGCCGAGATCGCTATCGCCCGTCAGCAGTACAAGCCAGGATTCACGGCCGAGGTCGGCTATGGCGTGCGCGGTGGCCGCCAAACCGATTTTGCCAGCGCCGGTGTTCTCGTTGACCTGCCGTTCTTTACGGCCAAGCGCCAGGACAGGCGGGTGGCGGCGGCAAGAGCCCGCGAATCGGCGGCCCGCCTGGACCGGGATCTGCTGCTGCGCGAGCTGAACCAGCGTCTCGATCGCGCGGCGGCCGACTGGCAACGGCTCAATGAGCGCGTCCGGCTCTATCGTCGCGTGGTTACCGTACGCGCCGGCGATACCACCGAAGCCGCGCTCAATTCCTACCGATCCGCGGTCACCGATTTTGCGGAACTGATCCGGGCACGCCTCGCCGAGCTTGATGCCGAAACCACGGCCCTGAGGCTGGAGGTCGATCGCGCGAAGACCCAGGCCGAACTGCTGTTTCTTGAAGGAGATTCCTGATGAAGCCCCGCATCCTGCTCAGCCTTGCCGCCCTTGTCGCGGTCAGCGCAGCCGGCGGCTACTGGCTGGCCCGCAGCACGAATGCCGACGGTAACGATAGGGCCGCTACGAAGGAACGCCGGATCCTTTATTGGGTCGCACCCATGGACCCCAGCTACCGCTCCGACAAGCCCGGCAAATCCCCGATGGGAATGGACCTGATCCCCGTCTATGAGGGCGAGGAACCGCCGGACAAGACAACTGTCAATATCAATCCCGCGGTGGTCCAGAATCTGGGCGTGCGCACCGCCGTGGCCGAACGTGTCACCCTTCACCGCCGCATCGAGAGCGTCGGGATGGTCACACCCGATGAAAACCTGCTCAGTCATCTTCATGTCCGGGCCGCCGGATGGATCGAGCGCCTGCATGTCAAGGCGTCGGGCGAGCGCGTGGCCAAAGGACAGTTGCTGCTCGAACTCTATTCTCCCGATCTCGTCGATGCCCAGGTTCAGTATCTTCAGGCGCTTTCGATCGGCCAGCAGACCCTGGTCACGGCGGCTGAAGAACGCCTGCGCGCGCTCGGGATGGTCTCACCCCAGATCCGCCGCCTCGCCAAGCGGCGCAAGCCTGACGAATGGGTACAGATCTACGCGCCACAGGACGGCTATCTCACCATGCTCAATGTTGCGGAAGGCATGTATGTGACCCCGCAAACGACGATCATGAGCATCGCGGATCTGAAGCGCATCTGGGTTCTTGTGGACGTTTTCGAGGACCAGGCCCCATGGGTGAGGGCCGGCGATGCGGCCGAGATCACCCTTGCCTACCTGCCCGGTCGGCGCTTTGCCGGCACCGTGGACTATGTCTATCCGACCGTCGATCCGAAGAGTCGAACGGTGAAGGTGCGTCTCGTCTTTGCCAATCCGGACGAGGCCTTGAAGCCCGAGATGTACGCCTTCGCAACACTTCACACGACACCGAAGACGAATGCGCTGGTCATCCCGCGTGAGGCCCTGATCCGTACCGGGCGCAACCAGCGGGTGATTCTGGCGCTGGGCAATGGCCGCTTTCGACCTGCTATGGTCATTCCAGGGCTCGAGAGCGGAGAGAAGGTCGAGATACTACAAGGACTTGTGGAGGGCGAGCGGGTCGTGACATCCGCCCAGTTCCTGATCGATTCGGAAGCCAGCCTGGCCGGCACCATTCTACGCATGACCCCAGGTCGCAAGGTCATGCAGCGCCAGGACGGACCGGACAGAAAGCTCATCCCTGCCGTCCCCGGGTCCGGCAAGACCGATCCTGCGGATCCTGCGGATGAGGAGGGCGAACGATGATCGCGCACCTCATCGGCTGGTCCACCGAGAACCGCTTTCTGGTGATCGTCTTCGCCGTGCTGCTGGCATTCGCCGGCGCCTGGGCGGTCAGACAGACGCCGCTCGATGCGATTCCCGATCTCTCCGACGTCCAGGTGATCATCAAGACAACCTATCCGGGCCAGGCGCCGCAGGTGGTCGAAGACCAAGTTACCTATCCGCTTGCCACCGCGATGCTGAGCGTGCCCGGGGCGGTGACCGTGCGGGGCTACTCCTTCTTCAATGATTCCTTTGTCTATGTGATCTTCGAGGACGGTACCGACCTCTATTGGGCGCGCTCGCGGGTGCTGGAATATCTGAGCCAGGTCGCACCCACGCTGCCCGAAGGCGCGCGTCCCGCACTCGGGCCCGATGCCACCGGGGTGGGGTGGGTCTTCCAATACGCCCTCGTCGATCTCACGGGCCGGCATGACATTTCGCAGCTGACCGGCATTCAGGACTGGTTCCTGAAATACGAATTGCAGACCGTGCCCGGCGTTTCCGAGGTCGCGACCATCGGCGGCATGGTACGTCAGTACCAGGTGGTCGTCGATCCCGACCGGCTCAGAGCTTACGGTCTGCCGCTGAAGAAGATCGCCCGGGCGATCCGGCGCGGCAATCAGGAAACCGGTGGACGCGTGATCGAAATGGCGGAAGCCGAATACATGATCCGCGCGACCGGCTATGTGGATTCGCTGGACGATCTGAACGCCATCCCCGTGGGCGTCACCGAACACGGCACGCCGATCCTGCTGAAAGATGTGGCGGACGTGCGCTTCGGCCCCGAGCTGCGCCGGGGCATCGGCGAGCTCAACGGCGAGGGCGAAGCGGTCGGCGGCGTCGTCATCATGCGCTTTGGCGAAAATGCGCTTGCCGTCATCGACCGGGTGAAGG
>RFIU01000301.1 GCA_003695555.1 Alphaproteobacteria bacterium | reverse complement strand
CTTGAAGACGGCGGCGAAGCCCTCACCGATATCGACGACGCCGGCATTCTCGCCCGGGCCCTGAATGACCCAGGGCGCCTTCGTCGGCAGTTTCTTCAGGTGTATCCGGGACGACTTGTAAGAGCAGTGCTCGGACCACATGACCGAAAAGATGCCGAGTTCCGTCAGGTTCGGCTCGCGTCCGAGAAGTTCCAGGATGCGGGCGTATTCCCTTTCATCGATGCCGTGTTCGGCGACGAGTTCGGGCGTGATGGCGGTGTTGGACATTCGTCTGTTCGACTTTCGTTTCCCGTCTTCGGACGGCCCCTTGGATGCGCCCTTCAGGCGGGTTGCAGAAGGGACAGAACGCTCTCGAAGAGCGCCCGTCCGTCTGTCCCGCCGAGCTCCGGCTCGATCATCCGTTCCGGGTGCGGCATCATGCCGAGAATATTGCGCGTCTCGTTCAGGATTCCGGCGATATTGGCGACGGAGCCGTTGGGATTGGCTTCCGGCGTCACCCGTCCCTTGTCGTCGCAATAGCGAAAGGCGATGCGGTCCTCGTCCTCGAGCCGGCGACGGGTCTGCTCATCGGCGAAATAATTTCCGTCATGATGGGCGATGTGCATGCGTACGGGCTGCGCGCGTTCGAAGCATCCGGTAAACGGGCTGCGGCGGGTTTCCACCTTCAGCCAGACATCGCGGCAGATGAAGGTCAGGCCGGCATTGCGCATCAATGCGCCCGGCAGCAGCCCTGCTTCAGTCAGGATCTGGAATCCGTTGCACACGCCGAGCACCGGTACGCCTGCGCCGGCCTTGGCGATGACGTCGGCCATGATCGGCGAGCGGGCGGCGATCGCGCCGCATCTGAGATAGTCGCCATAGCTGAACCCGCCGGGTAGGGCGATGAAATCGACATCACCCAGCGAGGTATCGCGGTGCCAGACGGCGCGTGGGAGTTTGCCCGTCACCTTGGCGATCGCATCCATCATGTCGCGATCGCAGTTCGAGCCGGGGAAGATGACGACGGCGGCTTTCATGGAAGGCCCCTTTTCACGCTGACCGGCAGACGTTCAGTCCGCGATCTCGATCCGGTAGTTCTCGATCACCGTGTTGGCGAGCAGCTTCTTTGCCATATCCTCGACCTGGCTGCGGGCGCGTTCTGGGTCGTCCTCGTCGAGTTCCAGGGTCACCAGCTTGCCGACCCGCGCATCCTTGACGCCGGAAAAGCCAAGCACTTCGAGCGCATGGTGGATGGCCTTGCCCTGCGGATCGAGAACGCCGGGCTTCAGTTCGATGGTCACACGGGCCTTCATGGGTTTCATTCCTGATTACACCAAGTGCCTGGCGGGACGCCTTTCTTCACTTGTCCTGGGCTGCTGCGATGTCGCGGATGTCGGCGCTTGGCAGCACGCCGAGACGACGGGCGACTTCCTGATAGGCTTCGATCTCGCCGCCGAGGTCGCGCCGGAATCGGTCCTTGTCCAGCTTCTCGCCGGTCTTCATGTCCCACAGACGGCAGGAATCGGGGCTGATCTCGTCGGCGAGCAGCAGATGCGTGTGGTCGTCATGATACTGGCGGCCGAATTCCAGCTTGAAATCGACGAGCCGGATGCCGATGGCGGCGAACAGGCCGTTCATGAAGTCGTTGACCCGGAGCGCCATGTGGGTCATGTCGTCAATTTCCTGCTCGAAGGCCCAGCCGAAGGTGATGATGTGTTCTTCCGCGACCATCGGGTCGCCGAGCGCATCGTCCTTGTAGTAGAATTCGACGATCGGGCGCGGCAGCGGCGTACCTTCCTCGATCCCCAGACGCTTCGAGATCGAACCGGCGGCGATGTTGCGCACCACCACCTCGATGGGGACGATCTCGAGCGCGTGGACGAGCTGTTCGCGCATGTTCAGCCGTTTGATGAAATGCGTCGGCACGCCGATTTCGCCGAGGCGGGCGAAGATGAATTCGCTGATCCGGTTGTTGAGCACCCCCTTGCCCTGCAGGACACCGTGCTTTTCGGCATTGAAGGCGGTCGCGTCGTCCTTGAAGTACTGAATCAGGGTGCCGGGCTCTGGTCCTTCATAGAGGATCTTCGCCTTGCCTTCGTAGATCTTTCGCCTTTTGGCCATGCGTTCACCTGTCGGAAATGGAAGCGGGTTGCGGAAATCGGGGCGCATCGGATCGAACGGTCTCCGTGATCTCGTCATGCGCAGCGCTGGCCGGGGAGGTCAGGCCGGCCACAGCGCGAGCACGGGCAGCACATAGAGCAAAAGGGCGACGAGTGCCAAGAGGGAAAAGAAAGGCAGGGCGGCGCGGGCCGTTTCCGCAAGGGAGCTGTCGGCGAGATCCCGGACGATGAACAGATTGAAGCCGACCGGCGGGGTGATCTGGGCCATCTCGACGGTGATGACCAGAAATATGCCGTACCACAGCGGGTCGAAGCCGGCGGCGCGCGCCAGCGGAAGGGTGACGGGTACGCTGATCAGAATCAGCGACAGACCGTCGAGCCACATGCCGGCCAGCACATGGCCGGCGAGCAGCAGCACGAAGAGAACGAACGGCGAAGGGGAAAGGGCGAGCAGGGAGTCCGCCAGCGACTGCGCCAGGCCGAACAGGGCCACCGCCTTGGCGAAGAACAGGGCGCCGAGCAGGATCAGCGCCAGCATCGCCGAAGTCCGAGTCGCTTCGCCAAGCGCCGCCGAAAGGTCGCGGGGCCGGCGGACAAGACGTGGTCCGCGCACGAGAAGCGTCAGGACGATG
>RFIU01000025.1 GCA_003695555.1 Alphaproteobacteria bacterium | reverse complement strand
GCCGCGCCACCGGCGTGTGTCCGTGTACGGTCAGCGCGACGCCGCGGGTGCGGCGCGCCCGGCCCGCCCGCAGCACGCCGCGCCCCCAGAGCATCCGCTCGACGAATGCCGGACGCTTTAGAAGACGATCGAGCGCCGCCCAGTCGTCGCCCGGATACTCGGCGTGTACGATACCGACGGGAAGCCCGTCCGGACGCTCCAGGGTGATGGCGATCGGCAGGGCGGCGGCCGTTGCCGCCAGGGCCGGCCATTCCTCGCTTGCGACATCCGCGATCCAGCGGCCGCCATTTGCCTGCCACAGCCGCCAGGCATCGCTTTGCGGCCCGGCGGCGAGCGCTACGCGCATCATCTCTTCGTGATTGCCCCGCACCGCAAAGAACCATGGGCGATCGACTAGCGCGAGCGCCGCCCCGCTCGCCGGCCCGCGATCGACGAGGTCTCCGACCGAGATCACCCGGTCCAGCGCCGGATCGAAGGCGACCTGTGCGAGGGCGTCTTCCAGCATCCCGACCTCGCCATGCAGATCGCCGAGCAGGAAGTCCCGCCCCGCTTCGTTCGCCGGCAGAATGCGATGAAGGGATGAAACGCTCTCAGGCCGGCCTGGCATTCTCTGATCTCGTGCTTGAACTCTTGTTGTCCCGAACCCTGTTCATCCGCGTGTCGGCAGGCCGATCGCTCTGGTGGCGAAGATGAGACGATCGTATCGGCCGGATTGTTTCCTCGCGGCTGATGCTGATGGAGCGGCAGGAAACCGCATGGGCGAGGGGAGCGATGCCTAGGCGTCAGCGGCGAGATGCGCTTCCAGCATCCAGAGCATCTTGTCCGTCTCGCCGGCAAGGGTAACGAGCAGATCGGCGCTGACCATCTCGCCGACCTCGTCGACTGCGCGGGCATCGGCGCGCAGACCATTGGCATATGCGGCCGTCGCACGGGCGAGCGCATTCAGATGCTCGAAGCCCGAGCCGACCCCTTGCGGCCAGTCCGGCAGGCGCGTCATCCGGACAACGTCCTGTGCGGTTCCCTGCGCCCGCTGTCCGAGGGCGACGATCCGCTCGGCGAGCCTGTCCGCCTGTTCGCCGGCGAGCGCGGCAAGGCGATCGAATAGCTCATGCAGGGCGATGAAGGCCGGCCCCTTGACGTTCCAGTGCGCCTGCTTGGCATGGGTGTGCAGGACGATGGCATCCGCCAGACGCTGCTGCAGGCGTTCGCATGTGACATGAGTCGTATTCTTCGGCAGATCGATCAGGGTTTCCGCCATGGTTCTTCTCCTTATTCCGTATCCCCGGGCACCGAAGGCGCAGAAGGCGCTGCCCGTCCACGGCCCTTTCTGGCAGATTCTCATAGATTGATAAAACAAATTATATGAATATCAATATTCGTATAAGTCGATCACAGATTTTGTTTTCAAGAGAAACGCCGCGGAGAACATGTCAGGGCGGCGATGGCGGTTTGGTGGTCGGCATGGGCGCTACCATGCGCGCTGCCAAGGGATGCCGCGGTTCGAGCCTCACGCGCGATGGTCGTGGCGGATTGGTCCCACGGGTCGGGAGCAGGGAAGCGGTACCCATGGCAGGTGGAGCGAGGCGGGTCGAGAGGAATGGCCGGCATGCCGGACGGCGCAATGCGCCTGCGGGCGTAGCAGCGCGCAGGCCGTGCAGAACGCCGGATGGTGCGCACGGGTGAGAAGCTTCCAGTCCGGCAGCATGGTGACGCCGAAGCCGGTTCAGGCGGGCAGAACCGCCGTCGTCTCGATCTCGATCATGGCTTGCGGCTCGACGAGGCCCGAGACCTCAACCACTGCCATCGCCGGATAGTGGCGCCCCATCACCTCGCGATAGTGTCGCCCGATGTCATCAAGAACGGCGCGATAGCGTTCAAGATCGGTGATGAACCAGGTCATCCGCACGACATGTTCGGGTCCGGCGCCGCCGGCGCGCAGAACGGCGAGGGTATTTTCGAGCGTCTGGCGGAACTGCGTGGCGAAATCACTGCTGAAGCGGCCTTCGAGATCCCAGCCCACCTGACCGGCAACGAAGATCATCCGGCCCTCGGCCAGAACGCCATTGGCGTAGCCCTTGGGGCGCGGCCAACCCGCCGGCAGCAGCACCCGGTGACCCGTCCGCGGCCGCTCGCGCATCGCATCCTGCGTTTTTGCCGATTCCGGCTTCCTCGCCTCCATCGTCGTCCCGTATCCTCCATTTCGCGCCCGGCCATCAGCGGGGCGTCTGGCTGTCATTCCGTTTCGCGGTTCGCCCGCAAGAGGCTGCGGGCGATGACGAGGCGCTGCACCTCGCTTGCTCCTTCATAGATTCGCAGTGCCCGGACCTCGCGATAGAGCCGCTCGACGATGGTGCCGCGGCGCACCCCGAGGCCGCCGAAGATCTGCACCGCCCGGTCGATCACCGCCTGCGCCGATTCGGTCGCCTCGAGCTTCGCCATTGCCGCCTCACGGGTAACCCTTTCGGCACCCATGTCCTTGGTCCAGGCGGCGCGATAGACGAGCAGCGCCGAGCGATCGATCATCAGCGCCATCTCGGCGAGCATCGCCTGCACCAGCGGCAGATCGGCCATCGGCGCCCCGAACATCTCGCGCGCGCGGGCACGGTCCCGGGCCTCCATGAAGGCGCGCCGCGCCATGCCGAGCGCCGCCGCGCCGACGGTCGAACGGAAGACGTCGAGGGTGGCCATCGCGATCCGGAAGCCCTGGCCTTCCTCTCCCAGCCGGTTGGCCGCCGGTACCCGCACACCGGAAAAGCGCAGCCGGGCGAGCGGGTGCGGGGCGATGACCGGAATCCGTTCGGCCACCTCCAGCCCGGCAGTTTCGGCATCGACGATGAAGGCCGAGATGCCCTTCGCGCCGCGCGCAGCCGGGTCGGTACGGGCGAAGACGACATAGAAGTCGGCGATGCCGCCGTTCGAGATCCACAGCTTCTCGCCGTCGATGACATATTCGTTCCCGTCCCGGCGCGCGCGCGTCGTCATCGCCGCGACGTCCGAGCCGGCATTCTCTTCCGAGAGCGCGAAGGCGGCGATCTTCTCGCCCCTTGCCACTCCGGGCAGCCAGCGCGCCTTCTGCTCGTCGGTCCCGAACAGGGTGATCGCGCCCGAACCCAGGCCCTGCATGGCGAAGACGAAATCGGCCAATGCGTCATGGCGGGCAAGCCCCTCGCGCAGCAGACAGAGCGAACGGACATCGAGCCGCTCGCTCGCCCCGCCACAGGAGGCCGGCACCGCATGGCGGAGAAATCCGGCCTCGGCCAGTCGCGCAAGGATCGTCCGGCAGCGGGCATCGAGCTGCGCGTCGTCAGCCGGTTCGCCCATTGCTTCGAGATCGGCGAAGGCGCCAGCCGCGAATTCCGTCAGATCCACCGCCAGTGCACGGTGCCGGTCGGCGAAGAAGGGCCAGTC
>RFIU01000300.1 GCA_003695555.1 Alphaproteobacteria bacterium | reverse complement strand
GGATCGAACGATGCTTTCGCAGGAGCAGGGGCAGGGAAAGGGTCCGTGATCCGTATCGCCCGAAGCCTGCTTGCGGTCGCCGAGGCGGCAGCGGATGCCGCCCTCCCGGCCGAGGCCTGCGGTCTGCTCGTCGGGCGACATGCGGGCGATGATCTGTGGATCGAGTCCCTGCTGGTGACACCGAACCGGGCACCGGCGGCGCTGCGCGCCAGACGCTTTCGCATCGATCCCGCCATGCACGCCGCTCTCCAGCGCCGGCTGCGCGGCACGGGAAGCGAAATCGTCGGCGTCTTCCATTCCCATCCGCAAGGTCCGGCGCGCCCTTCGACCGAGGATCTCGCATCCGCACGTCCGGAGTGCCCGCTGATGCTGATCCTCTCTCGCGCCGGCGATCCGGCCGGGGATTGGCAAGCGACGATCCATTCGGGGGCGCACCGGCTCGCATGGCGGATCGTCTGACAGGTTCGCTGGACTTTCTTTGAGCGCGGCCCCTTCCTTTGAGAAGCGGATCTTCCCTGCGGCGGGGTCAGGCCTCCCGGCGCTTCAGCTCATCGCCGGTGACATAGGCGATATGCAGCAGATTGGTGGAGCCGGGCGTGCCGAAGGGAAAACCCGCGGTGATCGCGATTCGCTCGCCGCCGGTGGCCAGCCCGTGGCGCAGGGCCATCCGGCGCGCCTTGCCGGCCATTTCCTCGAAGCTCGTGACATCGCGGGTCTTGACCGGATAGAGCCCCCAGGCAAGGCAGAGGCGACGGGCGACGGAAGTGCGCGGGGTCAGCACCAGGATCGGCACCTGTGGCCGTTCGCGCGCGGCGCGCAGGGCCGTCGAGCCGGAGGTCGTGAAGGTTACGATCGCTCGTGCATGAACGGTTTCGGCGACTTGGCGGGCGGACGCGGTGATCGCGTCCTCGACCGTTTCGGTCGGCGCCACATGCCGGATCGCGGCCAGCCCGTAGGCCGGGTCCTGCTCGACCTTCAGCGCGATGCGATGCATCACCCGGACCGCTTCCACCGGATATTCGCCGACCGCAGATTCGGCCGAAAGCATGATCGCATCCGCGCCCGATTCCACCGCATTGGCCACGTCCGACACCTCGGCGCGGGTCGGCACCGGCGAGTGGATCATCGATTCGAGCATCTGGGTCGCGACCACCACCGGCTTGCCGGTCTCGCGGGCGGCGCGGACGATACGGCGCTGGGCGCCGGGGACGTCTTCCAGCGGCAGTTCGACACCGAGATCGCCGCGTGCGACCATCACCGCATCGGCGATTTCGAGGATTCCCTCGATCTCGGCGACCGCGCTGGGCTTTTCGATCTTGGCCAGCACGCCGGCGCGGCCGGCGACGATCTTGCGGGTTTCGGCGACGTCTTCGGGGCGCTGGACGAAAGACTGGGCGATCCAGTCAACGCCGACGCGAAGCGCAAATTCGAGATCGCGATAGTCCTTGGCGGTCAGCGGCGAAAGCGGCAGCACCGCCCCCGGCACGTTCACCCCCTTGCGGTTCGAGAGCGTGCCGCCGACCTTGACGCGGGTCAGCGCACGGTGCGCCGTCGCCTCGACCACCTCCAGCCGGATGCGTCCGTCATCGAGCAGGATTTCCATCCCCGGTCGCAGCACCTGAAGGATCTCGGGGTGGGGCAGGCGGACCCGGCTCTCGTCGCCGGGCACCTTTTCGTCATCCAGGACGAATGCCGCGCCTTCCTGCAGCTCGACGGATCCAGACGAGAAGACGTCGATACGCAGCTTCGGCCCCTGGAGGTCGGCCATGATCGCAATCGGCCGGCCGGCCCTGTCCTCAAGAGCACGGATCGCCGTAACGACCTCTTCATGGTCGGCCTGATCGCCGTGGCTCATGTTGAGGCGAAAGACGTCGACTCCCGCCGCCCACAGCGCCGCCAGTCGTTCCGGCGCGCTGCTCGCCGGCCCCACCGTGGCGATGATGCGGGTACGCCGCGCCGCCCGCTTGCGGAAGAGTTCCCGTCGGTCATGCATCCCGATCTTTTCCGTCTCGTCCTGTCCGGCCATGCCCGCCCGGCAGGATGCGCGATCCGGCCCGCGCGCGTCCAGTGCGAAGTTGGCGTGGGAGCCGCGACAGGCACGCAGGCTCATCGCCCGGCCACCTGCTGCCGTGATCGAGAGGCTGCGGCCGGCACCGCTGGACAGGCCGCGCCGCGGCGCTAAGATGGCGCCGGCGAAAGGAGGCTTGCACGGGGGTCGGGCCGAGGGAACAGGAGGAGAAACGCATGCTGGGCCTGATGCAGGACTGGCCGCTGCTGCAGTCGCGGATCATCGAATATGCGGCCCGCTTTCACCCGCGCCGCGAAATCGTCACCTGGTCGGTGGAAGGGCCGGTTCACCGCACCGATTACGCCAGCGTCCACCGCCGCGCAAGGCAGCTGGCGCGTGCGCTGGAGCGGATCGGCATTTCCCGCGGCGATCGTATCGCGACGCTGGCCTGGAACACCTGGCGCCATCTCGAGGCGTGGTTCGGCATCTCGGGCATCGGCGCGGTGGTGCATACCGTCAATCCGCGGCTCTTCGACGAGCAGATCGTCTATATCGTCAATCACGCGGAAGATCGGGTGCTGATGTTCGACATCACCTTTCTGCCGCTGGTCGAGCGCCTCGCCCCGCACTTCGAGACGGTCGAGCAGTATGTGCTGCTCTCCGACGCCGCCCACCTGCCCGAGACCACCACCCTGAAGGACCTCGTCGCCTACGAGGATTGGATCGCAGGCGAGAGCGACGATTACGAATGGCCGGTCTTCGATGAGAATACGGCCTCGGGGCTGTGCTACACCTCGGGAACCACGGGCGATCCGAAGGGCGTCCTCTATTCGCACCGCTCGACGGTACTGCACACCCTGATCGCGATCTGCGCCGACACGCTCGGCATCAATGCCCGCCAGACCGCATTGCCGGTGGTGCCGATGTTCCATGCCAATGCCTGGGGAGTGCCCTATGCCGCGGCGATGACCGGCGCCAAGC
>RFIU01000299.1 GCA_003695555.1 Alphaproteobacteria bacterium | reverse complement strand
CTCGATCAGGATATCCGTTACCACACCAGCTTCCTGAAGGAGCTGCTGCCCGCCCCGGGCCGGACCTTCCGGATCACTCTTCGCTGGGATTCCTGACGAGGTTCGCAAGGCCGACGAGCGCCAGCGCCGTCCATGCGCCGATCATCAGCGCACCACCGACGGGGGTTGCGCGCGCCGGCAGGCTGGCGGGCGAAAGGTCAAGCAGGGCGCGGGCCGCAAGGCTGCCGGCGAACAGTCCGGCGCCAAGAGCGATCGCAGCGGTGATCCCGATCAGCGCCCGGCGCATCTCCGGTCGCTTCGCATCGTGCGCGAATCGGACGAGCACGAGCACCACCGGCGCATGGGCGAGCAGAACGCCACCGCCGATATCAAGCCATCGGGTGGTCTGCGGATCGCCGCCGCCGTGTGCGCCGAGCGCCTGAAGGGCGAGGCCCGCCGCACCCATCAGGCCGGCGGCAAAGAGGGTGAGGGCGCTTGCGCGGGCCGCTCGCATCAACCGTTCCTTTCCGTCGTCTGCTGCGCGTCGAGGCCGATATCGACAGCCGGCGCGCTCATCGTCAGGCGACCGATCGAGATGAAATCGACGCCGGTTTCGGCGATCGCCCGGACACTCTCCAGGGTCACGCCGCCCGAAGCCTCGAGGCGGGCGCGCCCCTTGGCCATGGCGACAGCGTGGCGCAGCTCTTCGATCGACATATTGTCGAGCAGCAGATGATCGATGCCGAGCGAAAGTGCCTCTTTGACCTGGTCGAGGGTGTCGCATTCGACCTCGATCGCGCGGTGACCGGCGCGCCGCGCGGCGTCCACCGCCGCCTTCAGGCTTCCGGCAAGGGCGATGTGGTTGTCCTTGATCATCACCGCATCATGCAGGCCCATCCGGTGATTGGTGGCACCGCCGCAGCGCACCGCGTATTTCTGCAGCCTGCGATAGAGCGGCAGCGTCTTGCGGGTATCGAGAATCGTCGCACCGGTTCCTGCCACCGCTTCCACGAAACGGTGGGCAAGGCTGGCGATGCCGGAAAAGTGCTGGACGAAATTGAGCGCCGTGCGCTCGGCCGCGAGCAGGGCGCGAGCCGAGCCTTCGACGTGCATCAGTACGGAACCGGCGGCGAGCACCTCGCCGTCGCGGGCAGCCACCTCGATCCGGGCGTCGGCGTCGAGATGCCGGAAACAGCCGACGGCGAGCGGCAGGCCGCAGACGACGAGGGGCTCCCTCGCCCGCATGCGGGCGGAAAGGCGGGCATCGGCGGGCACCACCGCCTCGCCGGTGAGATCGCCAGGGCCGATGTCCTCGGCAAGTGCTGCGGCGACAAGTGCTGCGGTCTCATCGGTAGTGAGCGGGAAATCGTCGCGTCCACCGGCGTCGCGGGACGACAGGTCGCTGCGGCTCGTCATCGGCGGATCCTCTCGAAAGGCGTGGATTGACTTCGCGCCGTTACGAGCGTCGAATCCGGAAGTCAAGGGGAGGAGAGGAGATTCCGCCATGTCCGGCTCATTCCACAGAACCGTTCTTGCCGTCGCTTTCGCCTTCGCGCTCGCACTGGTCGCCGGGCCATGGCCGGGGGCCGTCTCTCACGCCCAGGCGCAGCAGCCGGTCGATGCGGCAGCGACCATTCTTTCCGTTGAGCCGGGCGAGAATGCGCAGGAGCGCCTGCAGGAAGCCCTGATCCTGGTGCCCGAAGGCGGCACCGTACGGTTGGCGCCGGGCCGCTACGAACTGACCTCCGGTCTTTCTCTCGACGTTCCCGGCGTGACCATCGAAGGCGCCGGCATGGGCCGCACGATCCTCTCCTTCTCCCATCAGGAGGTGGGCGGCGAGGGCCTGCTGGTCACTTCCAATGACGTCACCCTGAAGGATTTCGCGGTCGAGGATACCAAGGGAGATGCGATCAAGGCGAAGGGGGTGAAGAACATCCGCTTCATCCGCTTGCGCACCGAGTGGACCGGCGGACCGAAACCGACCAACGGATCCTATGGTCTCTATCCGGTGGAGTCCGAGAATGTGCTGATCGACGGCTGCGTCGCGATCGGCGCGTCGGATGCCGGCATCTATGTCGGGCAATCGCGGCACATCATCGTCCGCCATTCGCGTGCCCGGCGCAATGTCGCCGGGATCGAGATCGAGAATTCCTTCTTCGCCGACGTTCACGACAATCTCGCCACCCACAATACCGGCGGCATTCTGATCTTCGATTTGCCCAATCTGCCGCAGCAGGGCGGCCACGACATTCGCGTCTTCGACAATCGCATCATCAACAATGATCAGCCGAATTTCGCGCCGCGCGGCAATATCGTCGCCAATGTGCCGAAGGGAACCGGCCTGATGATCATGGCCAACCGCCGGGTAGAGGTGTTCGGCAATGTCCTGCGCGGTAACGGCAGTGCCGACGTGCTCGTCATCTCGTACCCCTTCGATCATGACGATGCGCACTATCGCCCCCACCCTTCTGCGATCTTCATCCACGACAACGACTTTGCCGCCCCGCTGTTTGCTCCCGAAGGTGCGCTGGCCGATATCCTGCGTGACCGGCTGGGGGACGAGGGTGCGAATATCGTCTTCGACGGCGTCATGCCGTTCCGGGACGCGCTGTTCGGACGCAGCCCGGAAGAGGGGCTGATGGTGGTCGAGCCGAAGGGGGTCGCCTTCGCCAATCTGCGCCTTCTGTGGGACCGGCTGCTGCCGTGGGGAGTTGCCGTCGATCGCGACGTCACCCGCTATCACGGCAGCGGGCGGATGAACCCGCCGATCGCCCCGGTCGTCCTGCCGAATGATCCCGGCAGCGCCGCGACAGGCGGGGAGGAGCCGGCGGAATGAGGCGACGGGCAGGCCGGCTGTGGACCATTTTCGCGCTCCTGCTGTCGCTTGCCTTTCTGGCGAGCTTATCGCCGACCGTGCAAGCGCAGGTGAACGAGGCGCTGATCCGCTCGGGGCGTCCGGCGCCGAGACTTTCCGACTGGGGACTGTTCCGCGACATCGCGAAGCTGGAGCCGGCCGAAGGCGTGGTGCCCTATCATCTGATTACGCCGCTGTTTACCGACTATGCGCTCAAATACCGCTTCGTCCATGTGCCGAAGGGGGCGCCGGCACGCTATGATCCGAAGGAGGCCTTCGCCTTCCCGATCGGCAGCGTGCTGGTCAAGACCTTCGCCTATTCGCCCGATCTGCGTCGCCCAGAGGTCGGCGTGCGCTGGCTGGAAACCCGCCTGCTCGTTCATTCGACGAAGGGCTGGCGGGCCTTTCCCTATGTCTGGAAGGCGGACGGCAGCGATGCGCTGCTGAAGGTCGGCGGGGCGGTGAGGAATGTCTCGTTCATTGCTCCCGACGGGCGTCGTCGCGACATCCGCTACCATGTGCCGAACATGAATCAGTGCAAGGGTTGCCACGTGCTCGGCCACGACATCTCTCCGATCGGGCCGAAGGCGCGCAATCTCAACGCCCTTCACGACTATGGCAATGGGCTGGTCGAAAATCAGCTCGTCCACTGGGCACGGCTGGGCATTCTTTCGGGCGGCCCCGCCGATCCCGATGCGGCGCCACGGGTGCCGGCCTTCGAAGATCCGACGGCACCGCTCGAAGCCCGCGCGCGTGCCTATCTCGATGTCAATTGCGCCCATTGCCACCGCCGGGAAGGGCCGGCTTCCACCTCGGGTCTGTTTCTCACCTGGGATCAGCCGGCAGGTCCCAATCTCGGCATCATGAAGCGGCCGACGGCGGCCGGGCGTGGCGCCGGTGACCTGCTATACGATATCGTGCCCGGCCGGCCGGACGAATCGATCCTCGTCTATCGGATGGAAAGCACCGATCCCGGGGTCATGATGCCGGAACTCGGCCGCAGCATGGTGCATGAGGAAGGCGTTCGCCTGATCCGCGAATGGATTGCCGCTCTCGGCGAGGACGGGCGATGAGCATTTTCACCGCCTGGCTGATCCCGGCCGTCGTCATGGTG
>RFIU01000298.1 GCA_003695555.1 Alphaproteobacteria bacterium | reverse complement strand
GGCCTGACCGTCGAGGTCGGCAATACCGACGCCGAAGGCCGCCTGGTGCTTGCCGACGCGCTGGCCGCCGGCGCCGAGGAAGGGCCCGATCTGATGATCGACTTCGCGACCCTGACCGGAGCCGCGCGGGTCGCGCTCGGACCCGACCTGCCGGCGCTCTTCAGCCGCGACGATGCGCTTGCCGGCGAACTGGTTGCGGCCGGCCGGGACTGCGGCGATCCGCTCTGGCGAATGCCGATCCATGACGATTACGCCGCCGATCTGAAGAGCGAGATCGCCGATCTCAACAATATCGCACCGCACGCCTTCGCCGGGGCGATCATCGCCGCCTTGTTCCTTGATCGCTTTGCCAAGGGAGCCGGGGTCCATGCCCATCTCGACATCTATGCCTGGAACGAAAAAGCGCGCCCCGCGCGACCGGCCGGTGGCGAGGCGATGGGGCTGCGCGCCGTCTTTGCGGTATTGGAGCGGCGGTTCGCACCTCGTTGAGCGGCGACCCGGGCTTGCGGGCCATCCCGGTGTGTCAGCGCGGGCCGTTGTCAGGAAGGCGGCGCAGCGCCCTCGGCCTTCGCTTCGGGAGAAGAGAGATCGGCCGTTGGCGTCACACCCTTCGCGACCGGCGGTTCGGCGAGCGCGGACCAGCGCTCCGGCGGCAACAGCCGGGCCAGGCAACCATCAGGGTGCACCCGTTCACCATCGCGACGGCGCGCCGTGACATAGCGGACCAAAAAGCGCCCCTCCTGCTCATAGAGCGCCAGCTCGAGAATGCAGCCGTCATCGGCACGGTACTGGAAGATCTGCACCGTCTCTTCACGCCGTACCAGATCGGGCCGGCCGATGAGGGAGACGAGTTCGCCCGCCTCGCGCTCCAGCAGCCGCCCGGCGCGCGGCGACGGCGGAAGCGCTGCCGGCTCGGCCGGCGAGGGGGCGGTGGAGGTCACGGCTTCACCAGCCACCGCTGGCGCGGGTTCGTCGGTCCCGCTTGCCGATGGGCCGGTGGCGTTGAACGGTCCCGTCCCGGTACAGCCGGCAAGCAGCGCGATCCAGCCGGCCGTGGCGAGCAGCGGGCCGATCCGGCGGACGGCATCCGAGGCATCCGAGGACCGGCTCATGCGGCCCCCTCCGCCTCGCGGAGCAGGTGATAGAGGTGGGTCATCAATGCCGCAGCGAAGACCGGCGCCAGCAGATTGAGGGGCGGCAGCATGCCGACCAGGCTGACGGCGAGCCCGCCGGCGAAGATCGCCGGGCGCCAGCGCCGTTCGAGATGTCGGACCCGTTCGCCTGTCTCGTGGCGAAGCGCGACGGTTTCGAAGAATTCGCGCCCGAGGAACCAGGCGTTGACGGAGAGATAGACGATCACCGGCCCGACCGCCGTGAAGAGCAGCAGCAGATAGATCGGAAACAACGCCAGATGGGTCGCCAGCATGACAAGGCCGAGGCGTAGGGCACGCCCCAGTTCGGCGATGAAGGAGACCCGCCGGCTTGGCGGCCGATGCGGCCAGCGGCGGTGTTCCTCGGCAGCGATCACCTCTTCGACGAAGATGCCGGTGATCGCCATCATCAGCGCCGGAAACACCCACCAGACGACGAGCACCGCGATGACCGGCAGGCTGATGCTCGTGCCCCAGTCGATCGCCCGGTCGAGCCAGTCGAGTCCGGTATCGGGAATCGCCGCGATCAGTGGCGGCAGGCCGAAGGCCAGCACGATCAGCATGATGAGGATGCCGGCGAGTCCGATCAGCGCACTGCGGATCAGCAGACGCCGAACCCCAGGGGTCGCAAGCGCCTCGATGGCGAGCGCAATGGCACGAAATACCGACTTCAAGATCCGCTTCCTCCGGCGCTGTCTAACATGTTTGCGCGGTTCCTCCCTTCCGCTTCCCGATGATGGCCGTCGGCACCACTTCTCTTATTCGTTAGCCTCTTTGCCGGGCGGCGACAATCTTTCGCGATGTCTGTTCCGGTCACCGTTCTTCCACCACCCTCTTCACAAGCTCGCGCCAGCGCCTATACTCGCGCGCCGTGGCCGGGCCCAGCGGGCCCACCGGGTCGGCCGGCGGGTTCTTCGCCGGCATCATGAGAATGAGAACAGGAAAGGGGAACCCATCGGTGAGTGACACGCCCGCTCTCGTCGGCATCGGCAATGCGATCGTCGATGTCATCGCCCGCGCGCAGGAGGAGTTTCTTGCCCGCCATCGTCTGCGCAAGGGGACCATGCGGCTGATCGTCGCCGCTCAGGCCGAGGCGCTCTATGAGGACATGGGCCCGGGGATCGAGATGTCCGGCGGTTCGGTCGCCAATTCGATCGCCGGCTTCGCGATGCTCGGTGGTCGCGCCGCCTTCATCGGCAAGGTGGCCGAAGACCAGCTCGGCGAGGTCTTCGGCCATGACATCCGATCGCTCGGCGTTCATTTCGCGACTCCGCCGGCGCCACCGCCTGCGACCACCGCGCGTTCGTTGATTCTGGTGACGCCGGATGCCCAACGGACCATGAACACCTATCTGGGCGCCAGC
The DNA here is from genome assembly GCA_003695555.1 of Alphaproteobacteria bacterium. Lineage (GTDB taxonomy): Bacteria > Pseudomonadota > Alphaproteobacteria > Sphingomonadales > Rhodothalassiaceae > J084. Next base: position 729 of record RFIU01000298.1, on the reverse strand, counting down.
CAGATGCTGAATGAACACGATCTCGACGAGGGTCTGATTGCTCGCGCCGAGATCGTCTATCTCGAAGGCTATCTGTGGGATCCGCCCGGTGCCAAGCGCGCCTTCCGTCGCGCGATCGAGGTGGCGAAGGCCGCCGGCACGCAGGTCGCCTTCTCGCTTTCCGACCCCTTCTGCGTCAGCCGCTACCGGCGCGAGTTCCTCGAGCTGATCGACGGCGGCATCGACATCCTCTTCGCCAATGAGGAAGAGGCCAAGACCCTCCTCAAGGTGGACACCGCCGAAGAGGCGCGCGAGGCCCTGAAGTCGAAGGTGCCGATCACCGCCCTGACGCGCTCGGAAAAGGGCTCCTGGCTGATCGATCGGGCGAGCGGTGCGGTCCACGAGATCCCCGCCGATCCGGTGGAAAGGGTCGAGGATACCACGGGTGCCGGCGATCTTTATGCCGCCGGCCTGCTCTATGGTCTGACCCATGGCTATGCCCTGCCGCAGGCTGGGCGGATCGCGGCGCGCTGCGCGGGCGAAGTGGTTTCGCACTATGGCGCCCGGCCCGAAGCCGATCTGAAGCGCCTCGTCGCTGACATCGCCCGGCGCTAGCTGGCCGTGCCGGCCGCCCCCGTGGCAGGGGGTTAGAAGTCGGGACCATCCGGTGCGATCCCCCCCATTTGCGCGAGTGCGGCGGCATGTTCGGGCATCGCCGCCGCCGCCTCACGTACGAGGCGGCGCAGATGG
>RFIU01000297.1 GCA_003695555.1 Alphaproteobacteria bacterium | reverse complement strand
GTCGATCCTGGCTAGCAGATGATCGCTGCGCGCACGAATCCACGCGAAACTTTCGCCCTTCTCAATGCGCGGGCGTTCCAGATCTGCGGCCGGTGTCGGCGGCCCCTATGCGCCCATCGCAACGGTTTCGTCGTCTCGCTTAGCGGCGACGGAGCCGGAGACGTCGCGGGAGAGATTGGATCTTGCCAATGACATTCTGCCTTCCCCTTCTTCGGCGAGCGATGACCTGCCTTTCGCGCCCGAGCTTCGCAGTCTGGCCCAGACTCTCGACGTGAAGCGGCGGGTCATCGATCTGCTGGAAAGCCTTCCTCGCACGAAGCCGGTGATCCATTACTATATATCCAGCCGCTTCGGCCCACGCCGCGACCCTTTTCGCAAGCGCCGCAGCATGCATTACGGCCTCGACATGGCCGGCTGGCGTGGCGAGCCGATCCGCGCCGTCGCCCCCGGTGTGGTGATCAAGGCCGGTCGCGCACCCGCTTACGGGCTGATGGTGGAAATCGATCACGGCAACGGCTATCATACCCGCTACGGCCACATGAGACGTCTTTTCGTCCGTAAAGGGGATACGGTGGTCCCCGGCAAGCGCATCGGCAGCATGGGGAGCACCGGGCGTTCCACCAGCACCCATCTGCACTGGGAAGTGTGGTATCATGGCCGGCCGGTGGACCCGCTGCCCTATCTGAAGGCGATTGCTGATGTGGAAACACTTCGCAAGGAATTCGAAAGAAGGAACGATGGCCAAGGATAAACCCGGCTCGCAAACTCATGTGGCCTCCGGCGCTCCTTCGATCATCAGCGCAGGCGTGCGGCTGATCGGCGAACTGACGAGCCCCGGCGATGTGCAGCTCGATGGTACGGTCGAAGGGGATCTTCGCTGCCGTCAGCTGACGATCGGCGATGGCGGCTCGGTCAAGGGCGAGATCACTGCGGATCAGGCAACGATCCGTGGGCGCGTCGAGGGGGAACTTCGCGTAAAGTCCCTGCGGCTCGGTTCCAAGGCGGAAGTCATCGGCGACATCTATCAGGAGACCATCGCCATCGAGGCCGGTGCCAGGATCTCGGGGCGCATCATTCTGGGCCTTGAGCGGGCCGCACCGCTGCACAAGTCGGACAAGGCCGGGGGAGCCGCTTCTGCCGGCGCCGCAACGCCAGCGGCCGGCCCGGCAGGCGGTCCGGCGACCGTCGTCGGCAGCCCGCAGCGGGCTGCCCCGCACAAACTGCCTGCCTGAACTTACGACAGCGGCATTTCGACAATGGGATGAATGGTGCGACGGGCAAGACGATTCGACCGTCGCAGCCCTTGATCGCTTGCCCGTCCTGCGCCACTCTGAACTGCGGGAAGCCGCGATCATTCGTTCCACCAGACCCGCATGCGCCTAGGGCGGGGCGGTGAAGCTGCTTCATGGAAAGAACACTTTGGGGAGGAATCGTGTGATGAAACGTTTTTCGTTCAGTGCATGGATCGGCGCCCTCAGCCTTCTGTTGATTACGGGGCTCGGCGCGTTGACTGCCCGCGCCCATATCGTCGAACCTGTCGCGATCAAGGCGAAGCGCGTCTTCACCGGCGTTACCGGCGCCGTGATCGAAAACGGTGTCGTCATCGTCGATGACAAGGGACGCATTGCCGCCATCAGCCGGGTCGTTCCGAAAGGCGCGAAGGTGATCGACCTCGGCGATGCGACGCTGTTGCCCGGCTTCATCGATGCCCACGTCCATCTTTCCGGCGAGATGAGCGACAATTGGTACAAGGACTTTCGCGACCGCATGCTGCGTTTTCCCGCCGAGCAGGCGCACTATGCCGCGCGCAATGCGAAGAAGACGCTGATGGCGGGCTTCACGACCGTGCGCGATGTCGGTTCCGCCGACTGGCAGGCGTCCGCATTGCGCAATGCGGTCAATGCCGGCGTCATCGTCGGGCCGCGCATTCTCGCCTCCAACTATGCGATCGGCGCCACCGGCGGGCATGGTGACGGCACGCCCTTCCCGCCCGACCGGGTTGCGCCGGACGGCCCGCTCAAGGGCGTCTGCAACGGCGCCGATCAGTGCCGCGCCGCGGTGCGCTATCAGATCAAATATGGCGCCGACGTCATCAAGTTCATGCCGTCCGGCGGCGTGCTTTCGCTGTCCGACCCGGTGGACGTTCCGGAGCTGACCCAAGACGAGATCAACGCGATCATCTCGGAAGCCCATGCCTGGCACCGCAAGGTCGCCGCCCATGCCCATGGCGACGAGGCTGCGCGCATGGCGGTGAAGGCCGGTGTCGATTCGATCGAGCACGGCACCTTCCTTACCGATGAGACGCTAAAACAGATGAAGAAACAGGGAACCTATCTGGTTGCAACGCTGTTTGCCGGTGAATGGGTCGGCATGAAGGCCGACAACTATCCGCCCGCCGTTGCCGAAAAGGCGCGTGCGGCCGCCGCGCAGATGCAGAGGATGTTCGCTCGCGCGGTGAAGATCGGCGTGCCGATCGCTTTCGGTACCGACGCCGGGGTCGAACCCCACGGCCTGAATGCGCACGAATTCTCGCTGATGGTAAAGAACGGCATGAGCCCGAAGGCGGCGCTTCTCGCCGCCACCCGAGAGGCGGCAAAACTGCTCGGCGTGATCGACCGGACCGGCACGCTCGAACCCGGCAAGGCCGCCGACATGGTCGCCGTCAGGGGCGACCCGCTCGCCGACATCAAGGCCACCGAACAGGTGATCTTCGTCATGAAGGGCGGAAAGATCTATCGCAACGAGGTGGAATAGCCGAAAGACGCAGGGAGGCAGGAGGCCGAGCGTTCGGCCGCCTGCCCGCGCCCTGTGGTGGTCTTTCGACTCGACTATTTCCGGCTTTCAGGGAGGGCGCTTCGATGCCCCGTTTTCCCTTTCTTTCCGATGATGCGAACATGGTTGATGTGTTCGAGCGGCAGCGTGCCCGGATGGTACCGCTCGGCCGGGCGACCGAAGCCGTCATGCACGGTCCTTCGGCACTCGACGTTCAGGCCCGCGAACTGATCGCTGCCTTTGTCTCGGGGCTGAACGGCTGTCGATACTGCCACGAATCGCACCGAGCCTTCGCCGAGGCGCACGGCGTTCCCGCGGGCCTGCTGAAAGCGCTGCTCGATGATCTCGACCATGCCCCGGTCGAGGATGATCTGCGCGCCCTGCTCGCCTTCTGCCGCAAGCTTACCGAGACGCCGAGCAGGATGGTCGATGCGGATTACGAGGCGATGCGCGATGCCGGCTGGTCCGATGAGGCGATCGAGGATGCAATCTTCGTCACCGCCCTGTTCAATCTCTACAATCGGCTGATGGACGGCTATGGAATGCAGCCGCGAAGCCCGGACGCCAACCGGCGACGTGCAGAGCTGATCCGCGAATATGGCTACGACTTCACCCGCTGGCCCGCCGAAATCCTCCGTCCCGACTCCAAGAGCGAGCGCCAGGCCTGAATTGCCGTGACCGGCTGGCGGCGCCGCCTTGGACCGGTCACCTCCATCCCCCCCTCTTGACCGGCATCGTTCGCACCGTTCCAACATCGCCCGGAAAGCGGC
>RFIU01000296.1 GCA_003695555.1 Alphaproteobacteria bacterium | reverse complement strand
GTCGATCCTGGCTAGCAGATGATCGCTGCGCGCACGAATCCACGCGAAACTTTCGCCCTTCTCAATGCGCGGGCGTTCCAGATCTGCGGCCGGTGTCGGGGCGGTGCTCCCCCTTTCATCGGACGGTTCGGCGGTGCCATTGCCGTTGCCGTCACCATCTTCTTTTTCTTCACCGCCTTCGGCTTCCGTTGTCTTCAGGCCGACGGCGGTCTTCAGTATCGACTGCTGCGCTTCGAGCTGTCGGGTACGGGCGAGTGCGTCCTTCTGCAGGCGAGTAACCTCGCGGACCAGCATGTCGAGCTGGTCGGAAGCGAACGCCAGTTCCGCTTCGCGGGCAGAAAGGCGACCGTCGCCGGTGAAGAAGCGCACGCTCGCATAAAGACCCCAGCCGAGAATGATAAGGATCGCCGTCGCGGCCGCTGCCTGTTGGCGGGGCGACAGGCGAACGAAGCGGACTTCGCCTTGGCTGCGCAAAAAGATCTGGCGCTCCGGAAAGATCCGGCCGAAAATGCGTCGCACGGATGCGCGGATATCGGTATGCCAGAATCGCAAGATCGGAGCGTCCCTGCCGCGGTTGTTTCCTCTGGTCCGTCCGCCACTTCCGGGCGGGCATTGGCCATCATTGCATGATTCGCTCATCCGGACCATCGGGAGTAGCCGTCTCGCCATTCCTCCCGACAAGGCCACATAAAGCGTAAATGGCCAATTAAAATCAAGTCCGATGCTTCATGACGGCACGGGAAGGACGGTGTTATTCTACTTCTGCGATAGGCAGATAGAATTCCTCGGGCAGTCCGGCCCGCCTGCGTGCTTCATGATTGAAGGGCGGTTTGAGACGCCCGGCAAAACCGTTTTTCACGCACTGGCGGAAATATTCGCCTTCTTCGCGACCTGCCAGCGCGGCGCAATGGGCGAACCAGCGACGCCCGGCTGCGACATGCTCGATTTCGTCTTCGAAGATGCGCTCCAGCACTTTTGCGCTTTCTTCATCGCCTGCTGCGGCCAGCCGCTCGCGCATGGCGGGCGTCACGTCGAGACCACGCGCCTCCAGCACCATCGGCACGACGGCAAGCCGCATCGCAAGGTCATCGCGGGTGGCGAGTGCGGCCAGCCATAGGCCGTCATGGGCCGGCAGATCGCCATAATTGGCGCCATGCGATTTCAGGCGCTCGCAGACCATCAGGAAATGCTCGGCTTCCTCGGCGGCGATGCGCGTCCAGTCATCGGCGAAGTCACGCGGCATGCCGCCGCCGAAACGCGCGAGAATGTCGAGCGCCAGGTCAATGGCATTGAATTCGATATGGGCGACGGCATGCAGCAGGGCGATCCGGCGTTCGCGCGAACCGGCCCGCCGACGTTTCGGCATTTCGGCGGGTGGGCGAAGCTCGGGGCGTTCAGGACGCGCCGGACGATCCGGCGGGCGGCAATCGAAGCGGAATTCGAGCCGCCCCTTTCGCCAGTCTTCAGCAAGCCGAAGAGCGCCGGCTGACTTGGCGAGCGGGTCGGCGGTGGCGAGCACGGAAACCAGCGCCTGTCCCAGCGTCTCGCCCGTCACGGCAGGCGACAGGGTGTCGGCACCGGTCATTCATCCAGCGCCCTTGCCGCCTCCAGCACCTCAACCGCATGCCCCTTGACCCGGACCTTGCGCCAGATGCGGGCGATCCGCCCTTCGCGGTCGATCAGAAAGGTCGATCGCTCGATGCCCATATAAGTGCGTCCGTAGTTCTTCTTTTCCTTCCAGACGCCATAGGCCTCGCTCACGGTTCCTTCTTCGTCACTGAGCAGCGGGACCTTGAGCGCATATTTGTTGCGGAAATTCTCATGACGCCTGAGGCTGTCGCGCGAAATGCCGAAGACCCGCGTGTCGGCGGCCGCGAACTCGTCCAACAGGGCGCTGAAGTCCTTGGCTTCCTGCGTGCAGCCCGGCGTCGAATCCTTTGGATAGAAGTAGAGAACGACCTTGTGACCACGCAGGTCGCCAAGATGCACCGTCCGGCCGTCATCGGCGGGCAGGGTGAAATCGGGGGCGAGATCGCCTTCCTTCAGCTCGTCGGATCCGCTCGGTGTCATGATGCTTCCTCCTTCTTGGTGGGTGGGTATGGGGCGGATTGCGCCTCCTCGACGTTGAGAAGGTCAGCCACCCGGTGCAACCTCGCCGGCGGTCTTGGCCGCCGGCCCGGCAATGATCTGATCGAAGATGTGGTGCACCGTCCGTTCACAGGCAAGCAGCTTTTCCTCCAGGGCCGTGAAATCGTCGCAGCCATGCTGCGCAACGAGCAGACGCCGGACACCGGCCGGGATGTCCTCAGCCAAGACTGGTCGCTCGGCAAGCGTCAGCCGCAATGTCATCAGCAAGGACTGGTAGAAGCGGTGGGCATCGAGCAGATCGGCCGCCTGCGTGGGGGTGAGCCCCTGATGCTCGGCAAGCCTGTGGATCGCCGTATCGAGATGCGGCGTGATCATGGCATGGCCGATGTGCTCGCCTTCGCGCAACAGCAGATACTGAACGATGAATTCGAGATCGATGACGCCACCGCGGGCGTATTTCACGTCCCATGGACGGTCGGCCGGAAAGCTGCGCGCGATCCGTTCGCGCATGCCTGCCACCGCGGGCAGCAGGTCTTCCGGGGCGCGGTGGCGGATCAGGATCTCGTCGATGTCATGCCGCAGGCGTTCCGCCGCGCGGGGCGGACCGGCGACCAGCCGGGCGCGGGTCAGGGCCATGTGCTCCCATGTCCAGGCTTCGCGCCGATAGTATTCGCGAAAGGTTGACGTCGCGACGACGAGGGGTCCGGCGCGTCCGGACGGGCGCAGTCGGGTATCCACCTCGAACAGGGGGCCTTCTGCGGTCAGGGTGGTAAGGGCGGTGATCAGTGCCTGGCCCAGGGCGTTGAAATAATGCGGTGCACTGACCCGGCGCGGGCCGGTAGAGGTTTCGGCTGCCGACTCGTCGCGATCATAGAGCAGGACGATGTCGAGATCCGATCGGAAGGTGATCTCCTCGCCACCGTATTTGCCGAGCGCCAGGACCAGCAGCTCGGCGCCGGGAAAGTCTCCGTAACGCAGCCCGTGATGCTCGCGGACATGTGGCAGCAGGGCGGAAATCACGGCATCGGCCAGTGCGCTCAGCGCCCGGCCGGCCTCGGCCGGGGTGGACAGTCCCTCCAGAACATGGACGCCGATGCGAAAGCGGGCCTCGGCGGCGAAGATCCGGATGCGGTCGAGCACGGCTTCATAGTGCGGGGCGCGTTCCAGGGCTTCGCGCGCCTGATCGATCATCGTTTCTCGCCCGGGAAGGGGGGCGAAGAAGTCGGCCTCGAGCAGGGCGTCGATGCGCTGGGGGTGGCGGGCCAGCATGTCGGCGATCGGCGGCGCCAGTGTCAGAATGCGGACCAGCAGGGCGAGCAGTCGCGGATTGGCTTCCAGCAGGGAAAGGAACTGTACGCCTGCCGGCAGGGCACGCAGGAAACTGTCGAAACGGACGAGGGCCTGTTCCGGGTCGTCCGCTCCGCCGAGCGCCTCGAGAAGTGACGGCAGCAGCCGGGCGAGCAGCCGGCGCGCCCTGTCGCTGCGCAAGGCGCGATAGCGGCCATGTCGCCAGTTTTCGGCCATCGTGCCGACCCGCGCAGGATCGGGAAACCCGACACGTTCGGCCAGCTCTACGACCGTCCGTTCGTCCAGCCATGCGCTCTGCGGGGAGGGGTGCAGCAGAGCGTCATAGTGCCGTTTCACCCGTTCGGTATGGTGATGAAGGTCCTCTTTCAATGCAGCGATGGCGGCCTCTTCATCAGGTGTGACGGCCTTCGCGTGATCCAGGCGTGGCCTGCCGTATCCCATGAAGACGGCGATTCTGGCGAGATCCGACCGGCGTTCGGGCAGACGGTGGGTTTGATGATCTTCGACCATCTGAAGACGGTGTTCGAAGGTGCGCAGATAGCGATAGGCCGCTGTCAGTTCGTCACGCATCCCGGCTTCCAGGCGACCGGTTTCCACCAGCCGGTCGAGCGCCGACAAGGTCGAACGGACCCGCAAACGCGGATCACGCCCCCCATGGATGAGCTGCTGGATCTGGGCGAAGAATTCGATCTCGCGAATGCCGCCTTCGCCGAGCTTGACGTCATAGCCTTCGAGCGTGCGGCCCGCCTGGTCGTAGTGACGGATGATCTGGTCGCGGATCGCGTGAATGTCCTCGATCGCGGCATAGTCCAGACTGCGACGCCAGACGAAGGGCGAGAGCAGCGCTAGATAACGTTCGCCGGCCTGGCGGTCGCCACCGACAGGCCGGGCCTTGATCATTGCCGCGCGCTCCCAATTGAGCGCCAGCGACTGGTAATAGGTCTCGGCCGCTGCGACCGAAAGCGCCAGCGGCGTCGCGCCGGGGTCGGGGCGCAGACGCAGATCGGTGCGAAATACATAGCCCTCGGCGGTCGGCGTCTCGAGGATGCGCACAAGAGTGCGCGCAAAACGAACGGCGAAATCCTGGGCGCTCTTCTTGCCACAATAGGGAATGCTTTCCTCATCATAGAGGATGATGAGATCGACATCGCTGGAATAGTTGAGTTCTCTCCCGCCGAGCTTGCCGAGCCCGAGGACGATCAGTCCACTGCCTTCCTGAAGGTCGCCGCCCTTGCCGCCGAGGGCTTTCGAATCGAGCTCACCGCGCTCTGCCGCGCGAAGGACGAACCAGCGCCCTGCCGCATCGATCGCCGCTTCGGCAAAGTCGGAAAGCGCCGCCGTCACCTGTTCGAGCGACCAGAGGCCGGCAATGTCGGCAGCGGCGACGAGCATGGCAAGACGGGCCTTCGCTTCGCGCAGCGCGCGCATCAGCGACGCTTCGTCGATGTTCTCTCGGCCGAGGCCGGCCGTCGCTTCCAGAATTTCGCCGAGCAGGGCGTCGGCATCCTCGTCGAGGATCCGGGCGAAGAAATCGGGCATCCGTCGGATCAGCCGGCCCAGAAAAGGACTGTTGCCGGTCAGTGCATGAAGCAGGGCCTGCGCCCTGTCCTGACCGGCGGCAACATGCCCCGATCCTGCCATGCTGTCCTGCCATATCCGCCATTGGGCATCGGCAGCCTGCGGGTCGAAGGCGAGCGGCAGATGTGCGATGTCGAATTTCATGCTTGCCTTCTCTGGACTGTGCGATTGTTTCGATCATGGCACACGGTGCCGGCACAGGTCGTGCGTGAAACTTTCCTGCAGGATGGGTAGGAAGTAGGCGAGGGGTCAAGAGACGGATCGAACACCCATGCCCGAGCGGACCGAAAACAGCTCGTCATCACCCGATCACTCGCCTGACCATCCTGCCGGATCATCCTTGCGGGAAGGCAATGCGGTGCGACTGCGAATCTCGTTGCGCTCGCGGCTTGCACGCTTGACGGCGGTGCTCGCTCTGTTTTTGCTCGTCGGCATCGTTCTGCTTGCGGTCCGTCTATCGCTGGCGCCGCTTTCGCTAGGGCCATTGCGCGATCGGGTTCTTGCGCGCGTCATTACGAGCGATTCCGCATGGCAGGTGAGCAGTGGCCCGGTACGGCTGCAGCTTCGGCCGGGTGCCGGCCTGCTCGACCTGTCCTGTGAAGATCTCGTCATCTCGCGGCGTGACGGCCGCGCCCATCTCGACTTTCCCCGTCTGGAGACTCGTCTTTCCCTGTGGCCGCTGCTGCTCGGGCGGGTCGATCTGCGCGCTCTCAGAATTCCCGAAGCCGAGGTGAAATGGAGCTGGTCGGCCGCCTCACTGGGCGAGAGCCTGCGTCTTGCGATCGCCCGCGCCGCCTCTCAGACGCCTCAAAGCGGTGCCGCCGCCTCCTCTATTGCCGGGTCCGTGCTGACGAGTCCCGAGCCCGGTCGGTTGGGCGAGCTCGCCGGTCTTCTGGAAAGGATCGAATCTCTTTCGGCCGGAGGCGAGGCAGCGAGCGCACGTTTCTCCCGTCTCGAAACGCTCGAGATCGACCATGCGCAGGTCGTGCTCATCGAAAGTGGGTCGTCCACCCGCTGGAATCTTCCCGATGCCCGGCTGATCTTTGCCGCCGATCGTGCTGGGCGCAGCCTTTCGTTGCGCGGCGACATGTTCGGCAGCCGGGGGCGTCTCGGGGAGCTTTCGCTCGACGTCACGCTGGAAAGGAAAAGCCGCCACCGGCAGATCGCGATGAAAGCCCACGATCTCAGGATTGCCGATCTTGTCGAGGCGATTCCCGCCCTTTCGCCGCTGGCTGGTATCGCGATGCCGATCGATCTCACGATTCACGCCGACGCCGCCGGCAGGCGCGTGCTGGAACGGGCCAACCTGCGGCTCGTGGCCGGTTCTGGCTCTCTTTCTCTTGCCCCTTTCTATCTGCGACCGCGCCGTTTCGAACATCTCGCCATGGCGATTTCACTCGACGTACCGGCCGGCCGCTTGCGCCTCGACCGTTTCACGGCCTCCTTCGGCGAGAGCCGTCTTCATCTCTCAGGCGATGCGCGCCTTCCCCGCGACAATGCGCCACCGGAGCTTTCCTATGAGGGCGGTTTCGACCGCCTTGCGATCCACCAGCTCGTCGCCTACTGGCCGGATGCCGTCGGTCAGTCGGCCAGAAGCTGGATTGCCAGCCATATCGGTGAAGGTCGCCTTGCCGACGGCAAACTGCGCATTCATCTCGGCCGAGAGGCTTTCGAGGGCGAACGCATGCCGGCCGATACCGTCATTCTCGACTTCTCTTTCGAAGGGCTGAAGGCTCGATATCTGCCTCCCATGCCACCGCTCGAGGAAGCGCAGGGTCAAGGTCGGCTCGATCTGTCGAAACTCGTCCTCGACCTTTCAGGGGGGCGGATCGAGCGGGTCGATGCCGCCGGGACAAGGGTGCTGATCTCCCGTCTCGACCGGCCACGACCACAGATGGCGCGGATCGATCTCGTGCTCGCCGGGCCGATCGACTCGCTCCTGGCCACCCTCGATTCCCCTCCACTCGGCTTTCCCGGGCGCTTCGGACTCGCGCCCTTGAGCGTCGAGGGCAGGGCCAATGCTGCCGCCCGTCTCGACTTCCCGCTCGTCAAGGACCTCACGCTCGATGGCGTCCAATTTTCCGTCGATGGGGAGGTGGCCGACTTTCGCTTTCACGGCTTCGAAGATGAAGGTCACAAAACCCTCGTCAGCCCTCGTCTTGCCGTGCAGGTCGCACGCAAGGGCATGACCGTGCGTGGGCCGGTGAAGATGGCCGGCCTGCAGGCGGATCTGGAATGGGATGAAACATTCTCGCCCGTTCCCGATGCGCCATCGAGCCGTTTTCGCCTGAAAGGCGGCGCGGATCTTGCCCGCATTCCCTTCATCGCAGAGGACATCGCGCCTTATGCAACGGGTCGCGGCGAGCTTGACATCGAGCTTGCCGGCCACGGCTTCGATATTGTTGCCGCCAGGGTTTCGGCGGATCTGCGCGGCGCGGCGCTCGATCTTTCCACACTTTCCTGGAAGAAGCCAGCGGGCCATCCGGCGCAACTTTCCTTCCAGCTGACCCGACAGAAGTCGGATGATGGCGGGTCGGGAGAAAAGATTTTATCATCGGTCGGCATTCTCTGGCGAATTTCCGAGCTCTCCTTCATCGCGGGCACCGATCAGGTCGCCGGCGAGGCGGAAGTCCTTCTCGCCTCGCAGGCGGATCAGGAAGCGGCGTCGGTGGGAAAGGGCGCAAGACCCGCCGCCGTGGTCCTTCGAAGCCTTCATGTCGATCCGCTGCGACTGGGTTTCACCGATGCCTCGATTCAGGCCGATACGCATCCTGACGAGCAGGGCGTGCCGACGCTGAGCGCTTCCGTTCTTGCCCGCAGCTTCGATGCCCGCGGCCTGCTCGGCGAACTGGAAGTCGGCCGCTTTTCGGAAGAGCCGGGCGCGACCGGTCTCGCCCTCGATCTGATGGCGGACAGCGTCATCGGTCTCAATGACGTCAATTTCACGGCGGTGGAGATGTCGGCGCGCCGGGACCGCCGCTCTTGGCATTCGGCAAGGCTTCGCGCGGCCGATGACAGGGGAGCGCCGATCGCCCTCGATCTCGCCTGGTCGGCGGACTGCGACTGTCGCCGCCTGACCCTTACGGCCGAAGATGCCGGGCGGACGCTTCTCGGTCTCGGCCTGTTCGAAAATGCCCGCAAGGGAAGCCTGACGGTCGAGGCCGAAATGGCACCTGCCGAAGAGGAGCGGCTGTCCATGAGCGGGCTTGTCCAGGCTAGGAATGTCATGCTGGTTCGCCGCTCAGCCCTGGTCAAGGTGCTGGAGAAAGGGAAGGAATCCGGGCTGGATGCCTATATCGGCGAGAACGGCATCACCTTCAAGGAAATCCGGCTACCCTTCCGTCTTGATGGGCCGGTGCTGGACCTGAGCGATGGACGTGCCCGCGGCGCCCAGCTCGGCCTTACCCTCGAAGGGCAGGTCAACCGCGCCACCGGCGAGGTCAATCTGAACGGATTGATCGTCCCGGCCTATGCGCTCAATTCTCTTCTCGGCAAGATACCGATCCTGGGCAGCATCTTCACCGGCGGCAAGGGAGGCGGGCTGTTCGCGCTTTCCTATCGCATCACCGGCCGGATCGAAGACCCGAAGATATCGGTTAACCCCCTGACGGTTCTGACGCCGGGCATTCTGCGCAAGCCGTTTGAGGGCGGAAAGGGGCATGTCTCACCACCGCACGGCTCGCAAGGGCCCGGAGGCGAAAAAGACAAGCAGACGAGCCCGGACAAGGAAGAAGGCAACGCCACCAAGGGTGGGAGGAGGCAACAGAACCTATCCGATGCGCCGCCCGGTAAAGCGCGATGATGTCCGGAAGGAAGTGCCTGTGAGCAGGCTGCGTCACGGATCCGCCCGGGTGCACACTTGACCGCAGGTCGCCCTTGTCTGCTCCGGCCGTTCAGCCGAGACGTCCGGCGATATGGTCTTCTTTCAGCTTGCGCTTGAAAATCTTGCCGGTATCCTCGCGCGGCAGCTTCGGAAGAAGCAGGATTTCACGGGGGATCTTGTAGCCGGCGATCCGTCCCTTGAGGCCGGCGCGGATTTCTTCCGGTGTGAGGCGAGTGTTCGGTTCGGGCTGAATGACGGCGACCAGCCGCTCACCGAATTCCGGGTCGGGAACACCGAAGACGCCGCAATCCAGAACGCCGGGTAGCTCGTGCAATGCCGCCTCGATCTCGGCCGGATAGATGTTGACGCCGCCAGAGATCACCATGTCGTGGCTGCGTCCTTCCAGGAACAGGAAACCGTCCTCGTCCATCCAGCCCATGTCACCATTGGTGAGAAAGCCTTCACGTTCGATGCCGCGTCGCTTGGCGTCGTCGCCGTGATAGGTGAAATCGGCGACGAGTTCGTTGCGTGCAAAGATTTCGCCGAGGTGTTCGGGGCCGGGTGGCAGCTCCCGTCCCGCCTCGTCAAGAATCCGAAGCTTCACCCCCGGCAGTGCCCGGCCGACGGAAAGCGGCCGCGCGCGCCAGTCGCCGGGATCGAGGCGGGTCAGGATACCGAGCTCGGTCGAGCCGTAGTATTCGTAGATCACGTCGCCCCACCAGTCGAGCATCGCTTCCTTGACATGCGCCGGACAGGGAGCCGCACCATGGACGACGAAGCGCAGGCTCGAAAGATCGTAGCGGCGGCGCACCTCCTCGGGCAGCTTCAGCAGCCGGATGAACATTGTCGGCACCATGTGCAGATGGGTGATGCGGTGCCGCTCGATCATTCGCAGCAATTCTTCGGGGTCGAAGCGTCCCATCAGATGAAGCTCGCCGCCGAGACGCACGACGAGCGTGCCATAGGTGAAAGGGGCCGAATGGTACATCGGTCCGGTCATGACGGAACGGATCGGTGCCTCGGCGAACCCCCACGCATAGACGACGGTCATGATGCCGCGCTGATATTCTTCCATGTTCGCGGGCGGATAGCGACGAACGCCCTTCGGGCGTCCAGTCGTGCCGGAAGTATAGATGATCGAGCCGGGCGGCGGCACCTCGCGCCCTTCCAGCGGCGTGGCGCCGGCAAGGGCGGCATGGAAGTCGGTCTCGCCGGCCGGCACCTTCGCGTCATCTGGCAGGATGCGATAGTCGTGTTGCAATGCGGCCGGCGTGGCGACGATGAAGCGGCGAAGTCCGGCGGGCAGGGCCTGCTTTGTTGCGGCGAAGAGGTCGGCATGGGCGACCAGCAGCTTCGCCCCGCAGTCGTCGAGAATATAGCGGACCTCGGGCGGGGCGAAGTGCCAGTTGATCGGCACCGCATAGGCGCCAAGCCGGCCGGCGGCGATCGCGGTAATGATGAATGCCGGATCATTGCGCAGCAGCATGGCGACGCGATCGCCGGGGCCGATGCCGGCCTCTTCGAACAATCTGGCGGCGCGTGCGGTCATGTCCTCGACCTCGGCGGCGGTCAGCCGGATAT
>RFIU01000295.1 GCA_003695555.1 Alphaproteobacteria bacterium | reverse complement strand
GTCCCCCTGCTCGGCTGAGGGCGCCCCGCGGTACTGCCCCTTGTGGACGGATCGGCCGGTGGGCTGCACCCTTCCCTTAGCGCTGAAGGATCTGCGTCCCTCGCTTCCCTGACGGCGCCGCATCCGAGCGCCCCGGCGCAGGCCGCCTCTTCGGCCATGGCATCCCCATCGCTCGACATGTCAGCCAGTTCCCTCACACGCGATAAGGGAGGCAAGACGCCTTCCGCCCGTCCCGCCGCCGCGAATGCCGGCTCCCATGCCGCCGCCTCCTTTGAGACGACAAGCGGGCTTACGCGTCAGGCCTCTCCAGCGACCGCCCGGACGCCGGTCGTCAATGCCGCCAATTCCGACACCGCTTCGACCGGACAGACCATAGCGAACCCGTTCCACGCCACTTCGCCAGGCAATGCCGCAGCGGGGGCAAGCAGCGCGACCATCGCCAATACACCGGCCATCGCAAATATTTCGGATGCGACCCTTGGCAACCGCACGGCCGCCGATGGATCAGCGCTGGCTTCTTCGGTGACGGAAACATCGGGGGTTCATCATCCCGCCCACGCCTCAGGACTGGCGGGGGATCGCCCGACAGTCGGGACGGAAGCAGCGCAGCGACCGTTCCAGGTGCCGGAGCCGCCCGCCCGCCAGCTCGAAATTCAGCTTACCCGGCACGCTGCCGCCGGTCGCTCGCATTTCACCTTGCGGCTGGACCCGCCGGAGCTCGGCCGGGTGCAGGTTTCGCTGCAGTTCAGCGGCGACGGCCGGGTAGAAGCGGCCATCCGCACCGACCACCCGCACGCGTTGGACCTTCTTCAACGCGATGCCCGGCTGCTGGAGCGCGCCCTTTCGCAGGCCGGCTTCCGCACCGACGGCGGGCTTCAGTTCTCGCTCAATCAGCATTCCTCGCAGCAGCAGCACGGCCATGGTCACCCCGGTTCGGGCGACCTCTCGGGACAGAACGGAACCGGTAACGGAACGGGAGGAGAAAATGCGCAGGGTCATGGACCCGGGGCGCAAACCGCCCGGCAGACGGGCGAGGAAGGTGGTCTTCATGACGCAGACGAAGCCGCTCATGGTGATGTCATCTTCGAGACGGGCAACGACACCGTGAAAGAGCGGATGATCCGACTTCCCGAGCGGCTCGACATCGAGGTTTGAGGAACCGGCGGATCGCACCCGCCGCCACCCGAACGCAGGACAGGCAGAAAGGCGAAGCAGATGGACATCAGCGCCACGACGCCACAGCAGGCGACGGCACAACAGACCCCGGGGGCGCTTGCCGCCGGGACGGGCCTTGCCGAGGACTTCGACACCTTCCTGACTCTGCTCACAACGCAGCTTCAAAACCAGGATCCGCTCGATCCGGCCGACAGCAACGAGTTCACCCGTCAGCTCGTCGCCTTTGCGGGCGTCGAGCAACAGATCCGCGCCAACCAGAACCTGGAGAAGCTTTCCGCCGAGGTCGCCGCCAACCGCAACACCGCTGCGGTCGGCTATATCGGCCGGCGCGTGACCATCGAACGCGACAGCGCCCTCAACGAAGGAAACGGCATCGACTTCCGCTACGATCTCTCGCGCGATGCCGGACGGGTCCGGCTGGAGGTGATCGACGAACAGGGACGCATCGTGTTCGGCGCTGATGGCGAGACGAGCCGCGGCAGCCACGAGTTCGCCTGGCCCGGGATCAACGATTTCGGAGATCCGGCAGCCCCGGGGCGTTATCGCCTGCGGGTGAGCGCCATCGACGAGGCCGGCAAGACGGTCCCCGATCATGTCTTCGTGCGCGCACCGGTACGCGCGGTCGTGCTCTCGGCCGGTGAAGCGGCACTCGAGGCAGGCGGCGAGGAAGTTCCGCTCAGCGAGGTCGTTTCGGTCGAATGATCGTTGCGAAAAGGTCGGACAGACAAAGGGGATAGACGAATTCGAAACTGCGGCAGAAGGCCATGCATGAAGGGTCGCCGGCACCAACCGGCAGAAAAGGAGAATGCCGGACGGGACAAGCCCGTCCGTCGATCAAGCGAACAGAGGCCAATTGAAAAGGAGCAGACCCCATGGCATTCGCAGCACTGGCTTCCGGCGTTTCCGGACTGAAGGCCTTCACGGAAGGGATCGGCGCGATCTCGGACAATATCGTCAATCTCAATACCGTCGGCTATAAGGAAACCCGCAACCGTTTCACGACGCTGGTTACCGAAACCCAGTCGGTCCAGCGCTTCTCGCCCGGCGGCGTGGCAGCGCGCGCGCAGACTCTCGTCAGTCAACAGGGACTGCTGCGCAACACCGGCTCGCAGACCGACCTCGGCATCGACGGCAAGGGATTCTTCCTCGTCCGTTCCGCGCCTTCGGCGAACTCGCCGAGCGGCACCATCCAGTTCACCCGGGCCGGCAACTTCACCCCCGATGACGAGGGCTTTCTGAAGAATACGGCCGGGCTCTTCCTGATGGGCTTTCCGGTCGATCGAAACGGCAACATTCCGACCAATCTGGGTGATCTGGGAAGCCTCGTGCCGATCAACACGACCGGTCTGACCGGCACCGCCGAAGCGACCGATTCGGTCGGCGTGCGCATCAATCTGCAGGCCTCTCTTGCCGCCGCCGCCGGCCCGATCAGCGCCGGTGATCTTGCAAGCGGATCCGTGACCGCCGACTTCGAGCGCACGATCACCATCTTCGACGCCCAGGGCTCAGCCCAGGATCTGACGCTTGCCGCAGTCAAGACCGGCACCAACACCTTCCGATTCGAGATCTTCGGCGATCCGACCAGCATGAACACGGCGGCGACCCCGCCGGGTCTCGTGCTTTCGGGCGAGATGCTCTTCAATGCGGATGGCAGCCTGCAGCAGTATATCGAGGACTTCCCCACCGCCACGACCATCAATCCGGGAGCCGGCAACCCGATCTCGCCGACCGCCGACATCACCTATGCCAATGGCTCGGGCACCGAGACGGTGACCTTCAAGCTCGGCACCTCGGGAGATACCGACGGCGTCACCCAGTTCGACAGCATCTCGACGCTGATCTCGACCTCTGCGAACGGGGCGGTGTTCGGCAATGTCATCGGCGTCAATGTCTCCGAGGACGGAACCGTTACGGCACTGTTCGACAATGGTCTCTCGCGCGACGTCTTCCAGCTTCCGCTCGCCACCTTCCCGAACCCGGACGGCCTCACCCGCCTGCAGGGCAACGCCTTCGGGGTCTCGGACTTCTCGGGCAAGTTCTCGATCGTGCTGCCGGGCACCGGTGGCGCGGGTACGGTGGCACCCGCGACGCTCGAATCCTCTACCGTCGATCTCGCCGCCGAATTCGCCGATCTCATCGCCACCCAACGAGCCTTCTCGGCGGCGACCCGCATCATCACGACCGCCGACCAGGTCCTGCAGGATCTCGTGCGGATCTGATGTGCCGCCAAGCGTCGCGGGCGTCGATGGTTTCGCGAATGGAGCCGTCGGCGCCCGCCGCATTCGGCACAGCAGAAATTAACCCTTCTTGAAGCGGCGTTAACCCTCGTCCTTAGGGCTTTTTTAGGAGGCTCTGGGCTAGACAGATGAGGCATCGCGTCGATCAGAGGGTGGCAGAGACATGGAAAATCCCAACGGCAAGCAGAAAGTGACTTCAGTGATCGGACCGACGGGCGAACCGCTGACCATTGACGATCTGCCGCCGCCGGATACCAAACGCTGGGTGATCCGTCGCAAGGCGGAGGTGGTGGCGGCCGTGCGCGGTGGCCTGATCACGCTGGAGGAAGCCTGCCGTCGCTATGCCCTTTCGGTAGAGGAATTCCTGTCGTGGCAGCGGGCGATCGATCGCAATGGTCTGCCCGGTCTGCGGGTCACCCGCGTTCAGGATTACCGCGAGCGGCCACGCCCTGAAAGCCTGCATTCCGCCCAGCAGGCATGACTCCCCACCCGCCGGGGGGGCGGGCCTGAATACCCAGAAGAATCCACCGGATCATGCGCCTCTCGCCCGATCGAGGGGCGTTTTTCTTTTCCCCCCTTTTCTTCTCTCATCCGACAATCGAGTCTTCTCTCATCCGACAATCGAGGAAATCTTGAAGATCAGCCGGCAAATTCTGCCGGCCGTTAACCTGCTCTTTACATCCGCATCGCTAGCATTCCCCTCACGGCTCCCGAGACGCGATGCAAGGGGGCGCGATGTCAGCCACCCGGGCAATCGGGTCACGGGTGCCACAAGGGGAAGAGAGCACGGTGAATCGATTCTTCCAGATTCTTGCCAGCTTCGGCGCACCCCGCCTGATCGCCATGGCGACGGTGGTGATCGGCCTCATCGGTTTTTTCTTCTTCGTGACCATGCGCCTTTCGCAACCCGATATGAGCCTGCTCTACGGCGATCTCGACATCGCCGAGTCCGGGCGCATCGTCGAACGGCTCGAAACCATGAAGATTCCCTATCGTCTTGCCGATGGCGGCAGGACGATCTTCGCGCCGGCCGACCGGGTCAATCAGCTGCGCGTCACGCTGGCCGGAGAAGGGCTGGGCGGAAACATCATCGGCTATGAAATCTTCGACCGTTCGGAAGGACTCGGCACCACCAGCTTCGTCCAGCGAATCAACCGGCTGAGGGCGATTGAAGGCGAACTCGCCCGCACCATTCAGGAAATCAAGGCGGTGAAGTCGGCCCGCGTCCACATCGTCATGCCGGAACGCGAGCTCTTCTCTCGTCAGGCGCGCGAGCCCAGCGCCTCGATCGTGCTGCGTGCCGCCACCCCGCTCA
Source organism: Alphaproteobacteria bacterium (assembly GCA_003695555.1). GTDB lineage: Bacteria > Pseudomonadota > Alphaproteobacteria > Sphingomonadales > Rhodothalassiaceae > J084. The sequence continues at coordinate 8,464 of RFIU01000295.1, read as the reverse complement.
CCCGCGAACAGATCGCGGCAATCGAACATCTCGTCGCCGCTGCCGTGCCGGGTCTCAGTCCGAGCAAGATTTCGATCGTCGATCAGAACGGTACCCTGCTCGCCCGCAGTCGTGACGAGGGCGCGGACGCGCTCGCATCCTCGCTCGATGACAAGCGACGGGGTCTCGAAGAATATTATCGCCGACGCGTCGAACAGCTGCTCGAGAAGGCCGTCGGCGTCGGCCATGTCCGGGCACAGGTCGCCGTTCAGCTCGATCTCAACACGGTGACCACCAACGAGGAAAGCTACGACCCCGACAGCACGGTCGTTCGATCCACCCGCACGACCGAAGAAATTTCCAGCGAGCAGAAGGCTGGTGAAGCCCCCGTCGGCGTCGATTCCAACCTGCCGGGCGGGCAGCAGGCCGGGGCCGGCGGCGGACCGCTTGCACGCACCCAGAAGACCGAAGAGGTCACCAATTACGAGGTTTCGAAGACGGTTCGCACCTCGGTCCGGGAACGCGGAGAGATCGCCCGCATATCGGCTGCCGTGCTGGTCGATCAGAAATACCGTACGGACGACAATGGCGAACAGGTGGCGGAACCGCGAAGCGAGCAGGAACTGGAAGAGCTGGCCGCTCTCGTCCGATCGGCGATCGGTTATGACGCCAATCGCGGCGATACGGTCGAGATCGCCAGCATGCCCTTCCAGCTGCCCGAAGAGATCACCGTGCCGATCGAGGAGCCCTTCCGTCTTTTCGGTCTCGACAAGAGCGATCTCTACCGGATGCTCGAGATGCTGGTCTTCGGTGTCGTCTCGATCTTCGTCATCCTTCTGGTCGTACGTCCCCTCATCAACCGGCTAATCCAGGCGATCCCCGAGGCCGCACCGGCCGGCGCCCAGCTTGCCGGGCCGGAGGGACACCCGGCGCTTGCCGCGCCCGACGCGCAAATGGACCTTCTGCCAGGTGAACCCGGCACCGCGGCGGCCCTGAGCGGAAGCGTCGAACAGGCCGTCGCGACCACCGGCGAAGGCGGCATGGTCCAGGCTGCGGGCGCGGTTGGCGGGAATATCAATGCCAATGAAGTCGAGGGCGATCTCAAGGAATCGGTGGTTCGCAAGATCGGCGAGATCGTCGGCAAGCATCCCGATGAGGCCGCCACCATCATCCGTTCGTGGCTCTATGAAGAAGAGTAGGCCACCGGCTACACCCGGGCCCGGGAACGAGGGAGCAGACATCCGATGAGTGCGGAAGCGAAGAAGGAACTGGCGCAACTGACCGGCGCCGAACGTGCTGCCGCCTTCATGCTGGCGCTCGGTGACGAGTACGGCAAGCCGATATGGGAAAACCTCAATGAGGAGGAAATCAAGGAACTGTCCTCGACCATGGCCAATCTCGGTCAGGTCAGCGCCCCGGCGGTCGAACAGCTCTTTCAGGACTTCTCCCGCCAGGTCTCATCGGTCGGCAATCTGCGCGGCTCGTTCGACACCACCGAACGGCTGCTTACCCGTGTGCTGCCCCCCGACAAGGTCAATCAGATCATGGAGGAGATCCGGGGGCCCGCCGGCCGGACGATGTGGGACAAGCTCGGCAACGTCAACGAGATGGTCCTCGCCTCCTATCTGAAGAACGAATATCCGCAGACCGTCGCCGTGGTGCTGACCAAGATCAAGGCGGAACATGCCGCGCGCGTCCTGTCGGTGCTTCCCGAAGACTTCGCCATGGAGGTCATCATGCGGATGCTGCGCATGGAGGCCGTGCAGAAGGACATTCTCGAAAAGGTCGAACAGACGCTGCGCATCGAATTCATGAACAATCTCGCCCGCTCCAGCCGGCGTGACAGTCATGAGATGCTGGCCGAGATCTTCAACTATCTCGATCGCAATACCGAAAATCGCTTCCTGTCGGCTCTCGAGGATCGGAACCGCGAATCCGCCGAACGGATCCGGGCGCTGATGTTCACTTTCGAGGATCTCGCCAAGCTCGATCCGGGCGGCATCCAGACATTGCTGCGCAATATCGACAAGGATCGTCTCGCGCTCGCCCTCAAAGGGGCCTCCGATACGCTGCGCGACCTGTTCTTCTCGAACATGTCGGAACGCGCGGCCAAGATCCTGCGCGAGGACATGGAGGCGATGGGGCCGGTGCGGCTGCGTGACGTCGATGAGGCCCAGATGGAGATCGTCAACAAGGCCAAGGACCTGGCGGAAGCGGGCGAAATCATCCTGACCGACAGCAAGAGCGAGGACGAGCTGATCTACTAAAGCGTCGTCGAGGATCGAAGAAGAGACGGAAACCGAGCAGATGGCACCGGTCAAGTTCCAGTTCAGCACCGCATTCGGCACCGAAGCCGAACAGCAGCGCATGGCGCGCGAGCGCAAGCGGCGCGAGGAACTGGAAGCCGCGCGTTCGGAAGGCTTCGCCGCCGGTCTTGAACAGGGCCGTACCGAGATGCGTCAGGCGCTGGAAGCACAGATCGCCGCCTCGCTCGACCGTTTCTGTCTTGCCGCGAAGGAATTGTTCGAACAGGAGGCCGGATTGCGGCGCATCCTTGAACGTGATGCGGCGCTGCTCGCCCACGCCTTCGCCAGCCGGTTGGCGCCGGCGCTCATGGAACGCTTCCCGATGAGCGAGGTCGAAGCGCTCCTGCGCCAGTGCATGGAAGGGGCACGCCGCGAAGCACGGCTCGTTGCGCGCGTCGCCCCGCATCTCGTCGAACCGCTCAGCGAACGGCTCGATGCCCTCAAGCTGGAAAGCGGCTTTCTCGGTGAGGTGGTGATGATCGGAGACGAGACCTTGTCGCCCCAGGACTGCCGCATCGAATGGCCAGACGGCGGGGCCGAGCGCAATATCGGCCGCCTGGAACGGACGATTGAGGATGTCCTCGCCCGCTATCTGAGCAGGGAAGACGAAGAGACGGACAACGGCGCATGCGCGTCGGCTCGGAACGGGCAAAAGGAATAGGGCCGCAAGGCGTCGGCATCGAAGGAGAAGGGAAATGGCGGAAAACGAGGATACCGGACAGCCGTCTGAGGAAGGGGCGGCGATTTCGGGCGATGCCGGAAACGGTGCCGATGACGGTGCCGGCCCAGGGGTCGATCTGAACGAGCTTCAGGGCACCGCTGCTGGCATGGAAGATGAGGACGACGAGCCCCGCACTGCCCAGGATCTGGAGCCGGTCTATGACGTACCGGTCCGCATCCAGGCGGTGCTCGGCAAGACGGCGCTGGAAGTCAATCAGCTGCTCAAGCTCGGTCCCGGGGCGGTCCTGGAGCTCGACCGGAAGGTCGGCGAGGCGATCGACATCTATGTCAACAACCGACTCGTCGCCCGCGGCGAGGTGGTGCTGGTCGATGACCATCTCGGCGTCACCATGACCGAGATCATCAAGAGCGAGCGAAGCTGAGGCGCCGCCACCTTGATGCGGCGAAACGGACGGTAAGGAACGCGACCATGGCGAGCGTGATCATCGGCATGCTGCTGACCTTCGCGATGCTGGGCGGCGCCATCGCCCTCGGAGGCGCACCCGGCGCCTTCCTCAATGGCGCCGGCCTGCTGCTTGTCGTCGCCGGCACCTTCACCGTCTCTCTGGTCAGCTTTTCATGGCGCGACCTGCGCCAGACTCTGGCGGCGATCGGCCATGTCCTGCTGCGCCACCGCCCGCGAGATCCGGCCGATGAGGCACGCGCCGTCCTCAAACTCGCCGAGCGCGTTCGCAAGGCTGGCGGCCCCGCCGCTCTCGGACGCCTGATGCCGGCCTTCCGCAACAATCCGTTCCTGCATCAGGCGATGCAGATGCTGGCGGACGGGGCGAGCGACGAGGAACTGGCCCGATATCTGGATGCCGAGGTCGCCGCCATTCGCGCGCGCCGGGCCCGCGCCGCCACGGTCTTGCGGCGGGCCGGCGAAATCGCGCCGGCGCTCGGACTGATCGGAACGCTGATCGGCCTTGTTCAGATGCTCGGTCGGCTCGAGACGCCTTCGAGCCTCGGCCCGGCGATGGCGCTGGCGATACTTACCACCCTTTACGGGGCGATGCTGGCACATGTCGTGCTGCTGCCGCTCGCCGATCGGCTCGAGCGTCTCGCCGACGAGGAGGGGCTGGTGCACCGACTCTATGCCGCCGGCGCCCGTTCAATCGGCCGCCGGGAAAATCCGCGACGTCTGGAGATGCTGCTGAACTCGCTGCTGCCGCCCGATCGCCGGGTCCGCTACTTCGAGTGAACCGAACGGAATCAATGGACGACCGGCATCGGGCCGGGATGACCACGGGAGAGTGAAGAGATGCGTTTGCTGATCATCGGAGAGCTCAACGGACAGCTCGGCACCGCCAGCGCCATGGCCGTCGATCGCGGCGCTCAGGTGACGCATTCCGACAGTATCGAGAAGGGCATGCAGATTCTGCGCACCCGTGGCGCCGATCTGGCGATGATCGACGTGATGTTCGACATCAAGGATTTCCTCCGCCGTCTGCGCGCAGAGCATTTCTCGCTTCCCGTCGTCGCCTGCGGCATCGGCACCGACGCGCGCCGCGCCGCCCAGGCGATCCGTGACGGCGCCAAGGAATACATTCCGCTGCCGCCTGAAGCGGAACTGATTGCCGCCGTCTTGAAGGCGGTATCGGAAGACAACGAAACCTTCATCTTCCGCGATCCGCTGACCCGGCAGGTCGTCTCGCTCGCCGAACAGGTGGCGCCGTCGGAGGCGAGCATCCTGATCACCGGCGAATCCGGCACCGGCAAGGAGGTCTTCGCCCGGCTGGTGCATCGCAAGTCGCATCGCGCCCACAAGGCCTTCGTTTCCGTCAACTGTGCCGCGATTCCCGAAAATCTGCTGGAATCGGAGCTCTTCGGTCATGAAAAGGGCGCCTTCACCGGCGCGGTTGCCCGGCGCATCGGCAAGTTCGAGGAAGCCGATGGCGGCACCCTGCTGCTCGACGAGATCTCGGAAATGGATGTGCGGCTTCAGGCCAAGCTGCTGCGCGCCATTCAGGAACGCGAAATCGACCGCCTCGGCGGCGCAAAGCCGGTCAAGGTCAATATCCGAATCATCGCCACCTCCAACCGGGATCTCGTCGAAGAGGTCAAGAAGGGCAATTTCCGCGAGGACCTGCTCTATCGCCTGAACGTCGTCAATCTGAGCATCCCGCCTTTGCGCGAGCGACCTGCTGACATCGCCGCCCTCGCCGACCACTTCGCCCGCAAGTATGCGGAAGTGAACGGCATTTCCGCTCGCCCGCTCTCACGAGAGGCGCTGGAGCTGCTGCGCCGCCATCCCTGGCCGGGCAATGTCCGCGAACTCGAGAATACCATCCATCGCGCGGTCCTCCTTGCCCATGGATCGGAGATCGGACCGGAAGCGATCGTCCTGCCCAACGGCCAGCAGCCGGCGACCATTGGAACGCAAGAGGATGGGGCGAGCCGAACAGGAAACGGCACCGCCACCACAGGAAGCCTGCGCGAAGGCACCACCTTCGCTAAGAGCGAGGAAGCCTTGCCGGGTTCGCTGGTCGGGCGGACGGTGGCAGAGGTCGAGCGCGAGCTGATCCTCAACACGCTTCAGCACTGCCTCGGCAACCGTACGCATGCGGCGAACATTCTCGGCATCTCTATCCGGACGCTGCGCAACAAGCTCAATCAGTATCAGTCGCAGGGAATTCCCGTCCCCCAGCCGGGCGGCACTCCGGCCGGCGGCACCACGCGTGCCTCGGTTTGAATGCAACTGCAAGAGAACGGCTGATGGCCGCATCTGACCCGAACGGAAGGATCGAACCTCGATGAACGAGATCGCGGCTACCGGCGCAGCGCCCGCTCCTGCTCCTCCCCCCGCCTCGACGCCGCCGGCAAGCGGCAGTGGAGGTGCCGGCGGTACCCCACCTCCCTCAGGTGGCGGTGCGACAGCGGGTAAGAGCGGGGGCGCAGAAGCGTCAAGCGCGCTTGCCCTGTTTACCGCCGCCACCCGAAATACCGATGTCGCCATGGCGCTTGGCGTCGTCGCGATTCTCGTCATGCTGATCATGCCGATGCCGCCGTGGCTGCTCGACATGGCACTGGCGAGCTCGATCACGCTTTCGGTGATCATCCTGATGACGGCGATGTTCATTGAAAAGCCGCTGCAGCTTTCCTCCTTCCCGACGATCCTGCTGATCGCCACGATGCTGCGCTTGTCTCTCAACATCGCCTCGACCCGACTGATCCTCGCCAAGGGCCACACCGGACCCGACGCCGCCGGCCATGTGATCGAGGCCTTCGGCCAGTTCCTGATGGGAGGCGCGGTAGTTATCGGCCTGATCGTCTTCTCGATCCTGGTGATCATTAATTTCGTCGTCATCACCAAGGGGTCGGGCCGCATCGCCGAGGTCGCCGCCCGTTTTTCCCTCGACGCCATGCCTGGCAAGCAGATGGCGATCGACGCCGACCTTTCCGCCGGCCTCATCGACGAGAGCGAGGCCCGGCGCCGGCGTCGCGAGCTGGAAGACGAAAGCGCCTTCTACGGCGCCATGGACGGCGCCGCCAAGTTCGTCCGCGGCGACGCCATTGCCGGCCTGCTGATTACCTTCATCAACATCATCGGCGGCATGATCATCGGGGTAGCGATCAATGACATGGGCTTTTCGGAGGCGATCAGCCGCTACACCATCCTTACCATCGGCGACGGCCTCGTCAGCCAGATTCCGGCGCTGATCGTCTCGACCGCCGCCGGCCTGCTGGTCACCAAGGCAAGCGGCCAGGGAACCACCGACCGGGCGCTGATCGGCCAGCTCTCGGCGTTTCCGAAGGCGCTCGGCGTCTCATCGGGTCTGATGATGCTGCTCGGCCTGATGCCCGGACTGCCCTTCCTGCCCTTTGCGACCTTCGGCGGCCTGCTCGGTTATGTCACCTATCAGCTGGCGACCCGGCGCGAAGCGCGTACGCGCGAAGAGGAGGAGAAGAAGGAACGCGCCGCCGAACGTGAACGGGCGCCGGGCGAAGAGCCGATCTCAAAGGCGCTGACCCTCGACATGATCCGACTCGAACTCGGCTTCGGGCTGCTGCCGCTGATCAGCGAGAAGAGCGGCTATCGTCTCACCGATCAGATCAAGGCCCTGCGCCGTCAGCTCGCCACCGAAATGGGCTTCGTCATGCCGGCAGTGCGGATTCTCGACAATATGCAGCTTCCGACCAATGCCTATGCGGTGCGCATCAAGGAAGTGGAGGCTGCGCGCGGCGACGTCCGGCCGGGCATGCTGCTGGTGATGGATCCGCGCGGTGGACAGGTCGATCTGCCGGGCGAGCAGACTACTGAGCCCGCCTTCGGCCTGCCCGCGACTTGGGTGGACAAGGGACTGCGCGAGGAGGCGAACTTCAAAGGCTTTACCGTCGTCGATCCGGCCACCGTGATCACCACCCATCTGACCGAGGTGATCAAGGACAATATGGCCGAGCTGCTCTCCTATGCGGAAACCCAGAAGCTGCTCGACGAGCTGCCCGAAGAGCAGAAGAAGCTGGTCGATGATCTGGTCCCCAATCAGGTGACGATCACGACGATCCAGCGGGTTCTCCAGAACCTGCTCGGCGAGCGCGTCTCGATCCGCGACCTGCCGACGATCCTGGAAGGCATTTCGGAGGCCACCGCCGGTGGCAGCCGCAATATCACCGCGATCACCGAACATGTCCGCACCCGCCTTGCGCGTCAGCTCTGCGCCGCCAATTCCGATGAGACCGGACTGCTGCCGATCGTCACGCTCTCGCCGGAATGGGAGCAGCGCTTCCTAGATTCGCTTGTCGGGCAGGGAGAGGACAGGCAGCTCGCCATGCCGCCCTCCGAATTGCAGGAATTTATCAATGCGCTGCGCCGGCTCTATGACCAGCTTGCGGCACGCGGCGAGGCCCCGGTGCTCGTTACCAGTCCCCAGGTGCGGCCCTATGTCCGCTCGATCGTCGAACGGGTGCGGCCGGCCACGACGGTGATGAGCCAGGCGGAAATCCATCCCAAGGCGAAGCTGCGCACGCTTGGACAGGTTGCCTGACCATGAACAGGGATCAGCGGACGAGCGGGAGTAGTCGGAAAAGGAACGGACGGGCGCGATGCGGCTGAAGACATATACGGGATCGGACATGAAATCGGTCATGGCCGAGGTGCGGCGCACGCTCGGGCCCGATGCCATCATCGTCTCGATCGAGCAGGGCAAGCGGGTCGGCGGCGTGCGCATCACCGCGGCGGCCGAAGATGCCCTGCCACCGGTCGAGGCGTCGGCTCCCGTTCCCGAGCGCTCTACCTTGGCCGGTGAAAATTCCCATGGTGCCAAGGAAGACGACGCCTCTTCGCCGATGACGCTGGGCGCCGGCATCCGTCGTCATCTGCCGCCCGATCCGGCGCTTTTTGCCAATGACGCGCCGGCCGGGGAAACGGCGGCAAAGAGCGATCGAAAGGAACAGGCTGCTGCCGAGCAGGCCGAGCGCAGACAGACCGCAGAAGAGCCGATGCCCCGGCCGAAGAGCCG
>RFIU01000294.1 GCA_003695555.1 Alphaproteobacteria bacterium | reverse complement strand
GGGTTTCCTTCGGATGGTCCTTGTCGCCGCCGGAACAGGCAGCAAGCGCCAGCGGGATGGCGAGGGCAGCGACCAGCGTCAGGGATAGCGGCCGGGGCAGGCGCAAGAATACCGATTTCCTCACGATCCCTTCTCCGCCTTGCTGGCCGTTTCCTTCTCAGCCGGTTTCCCGGCCTTAGCCGTGGTCGATTCCCTGGCGGTTTCCTCGTCAAGGAGAGCGATCAGTTCACCGACGCGGTTGCGTAGCGCCGGCGGCGCGGCCGGATCGTCGGCGATCGCCTGCCAGCGCGCGCGCGCCTCGTCGCGTTCGCCGCCCGCCAGTGCGACGCCGCCGAGCAGTTCGAGGACGGCATAATAGAAGGGGTTTTCGGGCACCGCCATCGGCTCCAGTATCGCCCGCGCCCGATCGTTCGCACCGCGCGCCAGGGCGGCGTTCGCCTCGCTCAGGCGGGCATGATAGCGCAGCTTTTCGTCCGGGGCCTGTTTGGCAAGTGCACTCCAAGCTTTTTCGGCGGCCTCGAACTCGCCGGCGCGCGACAAGGCCGCTGCCGCCTTGATGCTGGCGAGCGAGCGATAGGTATCGCTCGAAAATTTCTGGCTCAACGCCTGCCAGCGCTTTGCCGCTTCGGCCGGTGTCACCTTTTCCGCCTGAAGTTCGCGACGTGCCGTTTCGAAGCGGGCACTGTCGGCATCGAGCAGACGTTCGGTGCGCCAATGCCAGTACTGCCAGGCAGCGGTGGCCGTTACGGCCAGCACCACCAGGCCGATCACCCAGCCGCCATATCGCTTCCACCATTGCAGCAGCCGTTCGCGGCGGACTTCCTCGTCCACCTCGCGCAGCAGCAGATCCTTCTCGTCCACCAAAGCCTGCGATCCCTTGTTCTGCCGGTCACGGCCCGACCTCCTCACGCGGGCGGCATGCGCCTTCGCGGGAATGAAGCCAAGCAACCAAATCTGTCGAAGATTGGGCGCTAGCACAAACGCGTGCGCGCATCCAGTGGCAAGCATCGGGCGTCCGTCATCGCCGAGTATCTGACCGGCCCATGTTCCGGTTGCGCAAATCCCGTCTCGTCAAGGCGTCCCGGCCCTGATAAGAAACGGCCCATGAGCGAACGGCAGGCCACCCCCCACCTCTATCTGATCGACGGCTCCGGCTACATCTTCCGGGCCTATCATGCCCTGCCGCCGATGACCCGCGCAGACGGCACGCCGGTCAATGCGGTCTTCGGCTTCTCGAACATGCTCTTCAAGCTGCTGAAGGATCTCGAAGAGGAAGAGCGGCCGACCCACCTTGCCGTCATCTTCGACTATTCGCGGATCACCTTCCGGCAGGATCTCTATGAGGACTACAAGGCGCAAAGGCCCGAGGCGCCGGAGGATCTGGTGCCGCAGTTTCCGCTCATCCGTCAGGCGAGCGAAGCGTTCGGTGTCCCGGCGATCGAGGTCGAGGGATACGAGGCCGACGACATCATCGCGACCTATGTGCGTCAGGCGGTCGAACGCGGGTGGCGGGTTACCATCGTTTCGTCCGACAAGGATCTGATGCAGCTCGTCGGTGGCCCGGTGCGGATGCTCGATCCGATCAAGAACCGGATCATCGGGCCGAAGGAGGTCGAGGAGCGCTTCGGTGTGCCGCCCGAAAAGGTCGGCGACGTCCTGGCGCTGATGGGGGATGCCTCCGACAATGTTCCGGGCGTGCCGGGAATCGGTCCGAAGACGGCGGCCGAACTGATCCGCACCTATGGCGATCTCGAAAGCGTCCTTGCCCATGCGGAGGAAATCCGGCAGCCGAAGCGACGCGAGAACCTGATCGGATACGCCGATCAGGCGAGATTGTCGAAGAAGCTCGTGACCCTGCACGACGATGTGCCGCTCGATGACTGGCCGCTCGATTCGCTCGCCATCCGGGACATCGATGCGGATCGCGTGCTCACCTTTCTTGACGAGAACGAGTTCCGATCACTGCGCGCACGGGTGATGAGCCATCTCGAGCGGGCGCGGCCGGCGGATGATCGCCGCCGATCCGCGATCGAAGTGGCGAGTTCGCACTATGAGACGGTTGATGATGAAGCTGGGCTCGAAAGCTGGGTCGCGCGGATACGTGCCGCCGGCTTCGTCGCCATTGATACCGAAACGAGCTCGCTTGATGCGATGCGCGCCGAACTCGTCGGCATCTCGCTCTCTACGGTTCCGGGCGAGGCCTGCTACATTCCGCTCGCCCATCGCGCAATCTCGTCGGGCAAGGGCGGCGAGCTGGCGCTCGACGGCGAGGGCGAGGTGGGGCCGCAACTGCCGCTGGACAAGGTGCGCGCCGCACTCGGGCCGTTGCTCACGGATCCGGCGATCCTGAAGATCGGCCAGAACATCAAGTTCGACATGAAGGTGCTCATGCGCGCCGGTTTTCCGGAAATGGCGCCGATCGATGACACAATGCTCGTCTCATACGTGCTGGAGACAGGGCTGCACGGCCATGGTCTTGACGAGCTGTCACGCCTGCATCTCGGCATCACGCCGGTCGCCTACAAGGACGTCGCGGGCCGGGGAAAGAAGCAGAAGGCCTTTGCGGAAGTCTCCCTGGAACAGGCGACCGCCTATGCGGCAGAGGATGCCGATCTGACCTTGCGTCTTCATCGGTTGCTGCGCCCGAGGCTGGTCGATGAAGGGCTCGACACGCTCTATGAAACGGTCGAGCGACCGCTGGTTCCGGTGATCGTCGCGATGGAGCGGACCGGGGTGCGCGTGCGCCGCGACGAGCTCAACCGGCTGTCCGCCGAGTTCGCCGAGGAGATGGCCCGTCTCGAAGCTGAGATCCACGAACTCGCCGGCCATCCCTTCAATATCGCAAGCCCCAGGCAGCTCGGCGAGGTTCTGTTCGGCGAGATGGGGCTGAAGGGCGGCAGGAAGCTGAAGTCCGGTGCCTGGTCCACCAATGCCGAAGTACTCGAAAAGCTCGCCGAGGAAGGGCACGAGCTTCCCGCCCTCGTACTCGAATGGCGGCAGCTTCAGAAGCTGAAGGGCACCTACACGGATGCGCTTGCCGAGGCGATCAACCCAGAAACGGGGCGCGTCCACACCTCCTATTCCTTGGCCGCAACCTCGACCGGGCGGCTCGCCTCATCCGATCCCAATCTTCAGAACATTCCGGTGCGCACCGCCCTCGGTCGGCGCATCCGGCGCGCCTTCGTCGCCGATGACGGCATGAAGCTGATGG
>RFIU01000293.1 GCA_003695555.1 Alphaproteobacteria bacterium | reverse complement strand
CGCCGATCAGGGTGAGGGTGAACCGCTCGCCCTGATAGCCGACCGAAAGCCGACCGGCCTCCTTGCGCGATTTGATGAGATCCGGGCGCCGCCCCTTGGCGGCAAGCCTGTGCAGCTTCGGGACGGCGGCCAGATCCTGTGGCGCCGGATCGGCGAAATTGTCCACATAGCCGTCCTCATTGAAGAAATAGCCGGCGACCCGGATCGCCCAACCGTCGTCAAGCGGAATGTTCACCATCGCCCGGGTCTCGGCATGGGCACGCTCGCCGAAGCCGGCCTGGAAGGCGGCGTCGAAGGCATCGGGATCCGGCTTGTTGACGATGACCGAGATCGCGCCCGAAATCGCATTGCGGCCGAACAGGAATCCCTGCGGTCCGCGCAGGGCCTCAGCCCGCTCGATATCGTAGAAGCTGGTAACCGCCGCACCCGTGCGGCCCTGATAGACGCCGTCCTTGAAGATGCCGATCGACGGATCTCCGCCGACACCGAAGTCATTGGTGACGATGCCGCGGACCGAGATCGTATCGACGAAACTGTCCTTCGACTTGCCCGCAAAGCCCGGCGTGAAGTCGATCAGATCCTTTACGTCATCGATTTTCGTGATCCGGATGAAGTCTTCTCCATAGGCGCTGATCGCGAGCGGCACTTCCCGGATCGATTCCGAACGGTATTGTGCGGTGACGACGATCTCTTCGATTTCGTCCGGTTGCGCGGCCTCTTCCGGCTGCGCGGCAAGTGCCCCTGCCGCCCATCCGACGGGAACGATGAAGGTCGCCGCGATCAGCTTGCGGATCGTAGCGCCCTCGTACCGGCAGCGTCTGCTTCCATTCATCGGCGTTCTTCCTTCCTGACCTTCGCTCCTTCCTGGCCCATTTCCGCCGTGTCCCCGGACGGAAATCGCCAGATTCGAAAAACGGCGGCGCCTGATAAGCTTTTCCGACCGCGCGGTCCAGCCCCTTTGTTGCGACTGGCCATTCCTTTTCTTCTTGCTTTGCAAGCCGCGAATCGCCCCTACAGTCATGCAGGATCGCTTGCCCGTCCCGGCGGATTTGAGCTAGGGCTGGTCGCCCTTTTCGGAGACCGACTGGAAGCGCAAAGGCGAACAGGACACGGCCCGCCCATGGCGCATTCTTCTTGCCTTCCTTCCCGCTTCATGACCGCACCTGCCATGCTGCTGGCGGCGGCGGCACTCCTGCTGGTCGCGGCATGCGACAAAGAGCGGAGGGACGCAGGGTCGGCCCCTGAGGATCCGGTGGTGAATTTCTACAACTGGTCGGACTATGTCGCCCCCGAGGTACTGCCCGCATTCACGCGCGAAACCGGGATCCGGGTAAACTATGACGTCTTCGATTCGAACGAGATCCTGGAAGGCAAGCTGCTCGCCGGGACGACCGGCTATGACATCGTGGTGCCGTCCGGCTCCTTCTTTGCGGTGCAGGTAACGGCGGATCTTTTCCGCGAGCTCGACATGCGGGCCCTGCCGAACCGCCGTCATCTCGATCCCGCCGTGTTGCAGCGGGTCGCCCCGCTCGATCCCGGATTGCACCACGGCCTGCCCTACATGTTCGGCACCACGGGCCTCGGCTATGACGCGAAGAAGATTCTGGCGCGGATGCCGGACGCCCCGCTCGACAGCTGGGATCTGCTGTTGCGGCCCGAAATCGTGAAGCATTTTGCCGACTGCGGGGTGGCGATCCTCGATGCGCCGGACGAGCTTCAGTGGATCACCATGACCTATCTGGGCCTTGATCCCGAGTCGGGTCGCAAGGCTGATATCGAGGCGGGTTTGCAACTGGTACGACGGATCCGCCCTTACGTGCGCTATTTCCACTCTTCCGCCTATATTGACGATCTGGCGAACGGCGAGATCTGCCTGGCTCTCGGCTGGTCGGGTGACATCCATCAGGCGCGCCGCGACGCTGCCCCCGGCATCGAGATCCGCTATGTCATCCCGAAGGAGGGCTCGCTCATCTGGTTCGACATGCTCGCGATTCCGGTCGATGCCCCGCATCCGAGGAACGCGCACCGGCTGTTCGACTTCCTGATGCGCCCCGAGATTGCCGCCGCCAATGCCCGTGCGACCTGGTATGCGACCCCGAACCGCGATGCCCTGCCCCTGCTTCCTGCGGAAATGCGGAACGATCCGATGATCTATCCCGATCCTCAGACGATGAAACGCCTGAAGACGGACTTGCCCGACCCGCCACGGGTGGTGAGGCTGCGCAACCGCGCCTGGATCAATGTCAAGGCCGGCCGGGCGCCGTGAGCGGCCGGAAGCGGCCGATGGAACAGGAACCCGCCATGAAGAACGGACTCGACGGGCCGAACGCGCCGACGACAGAGCCTACCGGCGATCCCTTTCTCGATCGGCCGTGGGAAAACCCGCAAGCCGAGCCTTTCGTGCGCATCGAAAGGCTGGGCAAGTCCTTCGACGGCGTGCCGGTGGTCCGTGATGTCTCGCTCGACATACATCGTGGCGAAATCTTCTCGCTGCTCGGCGGCTCCGGATCGGGCAAGACGACTCTGCTGCGCATGCTGGCGGGACTCGAGCAGCCCGATCACGGTCGCATCCTGATCGCCGGCCAGGACATGACCCGCGTCCCGCCGCATCGTCGCCCGGTCAATATGATGTTTCAGTCCTATGCCCTGTTCCCGCACATGAGCGTGGCCGAGAACATCGCCTTCGGTCTGATCGAGGAACGGCTGCCGCGCCCCGAGATCCGAGAGCGGGTCGCCGAGGCCCTGGATCTGGTCTCGCTTTCCGATTTCGCGAGACGACGCCCCGATCAGCTCTCGGGCGGGCAGCGTCAGCGGGTCGCTCTCGCCCGCTGTCTGGTCAAGCGGCCGAAGCTGCTGCTTCTCGACGAGCCAATGGCGGCGCTCGACAAGACGCTGCGCGAACGTACGCAGTACGAACTGGCCCGCATCCAAGAACGCGTCGGCATCACTTTCGTGATGGTCACCCATGATCAGCAGGAAGCGATGGCGATGTCCTCTCGCATTGCGGTGATGGACGAAGGCCGATTGCTTCAGGTCGGCACGCCACAGGAGATCTATGAATTCCCGGCCTCGAGCGCCATCGCCCGTTTCGTCGGCACGGTCAATCTGTTCGACGGACGGATCCTCGAAGTCGATGGCGGCTGCACGCTGGTCGATGTTCCGGCTCTGGGGAGCAGGGTCAGACTCGATCACGGCATCGACCTGCCGCAGCAGAACATGATCCGAATCGCCATCCGTCCGGAGAAGATGCAGATCGAGCGGGCGGAAGCGACCGACGAGACAAAGGATAAGGTCAACCGGGTCGTCGGTGTGATCGAGGAGATCACCTATCTCGGCATCGCCTCGACCTATCATGTGCGGCTTTCCACCGGCGCCCTGTTACGGGTCCACCAGCCGATCCGCACGCGTGAGGCGCAACTGGAACTGAAATGGGACGACACCGTTCGGGTGAGCTGGCACCCGAGCGCACCGGTCGCCCTCGTGGATTAGAGCGATGGGCTTGCCTCGCCGAAACCCTCGACATCGCGGATTTTTCCCGCCACCCCGTGCGAAGGGGCGGCGCCATCGATCGGGCATCAGGGAAATTCCGTCAGGTCTTGCGGAGCTCCGTCTCGCCATGGTCCTGCCCTGGGCCTGGCTCGTGCTCTTCTTTCTGCTCCCCTTTCTTTTCGTTCTCGAGATTTCCTTCGCCGAGGCGATCATCGCCCGCCCTCCCTATCGGCCGCCCTTCGCCATCACCGACGATGGCCTCGTCATCAGACTTTCGCTGTTTTCCTACCGCTTCATCCTCGGTGATCCGCTCTACTTCCATGCTTGGCTGAAGTCGCTTCTGCTGGCGGCAAGCGCGACGCTGCTCGCCCTCCTGCTCGGCTATCCGATGGCCTGGTCGATCGCGCGCACGGCGGGGCGCAGGCAGGTCATTCTGCTTGCCCTCGTCATTCTACCTTTCTGGACGAGCTTTTTGCTTCGCGTCTATTCGTGGAAGCTGCTGCTGCAGGGCAACGGTCCGCTCAATCATCTGCTGATCGCCCTCGGCGTGATCGAGCATCCGCTGCGGATCCTGCACAGCGACTGGGCGGTGCTGCTCGGGCTCGTCTATTCCTATCTGCCCTTCATGATACTGCCGCTCTATGCGCAATTGCAGCGCATTGACCTTACGCTGATCGAAGCGGCACAGGATCTCGGCGCCACCCCGCCAAGGGCCTTTCGGCGCGTCATTCTCCCCCTCTCAATGCCCGGGATCATGGCCGGCTCGATGCTGGTCTTCATTCCCGCGGTCGGGGAGTATGTCATTCCCGAACTGCTCGGCGGACCGGATTCGACGATGATCGGACGAGTGTTGTGGAACGAGTTCTTCGCCAATCGCGACTGGCCGATGGCCGCGTCGCTGGCCGTGCTGATGCTCGTCGTCCTGATCGCACCGCTCGCGCTGTTCGAACGCGCCTTCGGTCGCCTGCCGGAAGCCGATGACAAGGGAAAGGCGA
This sequence comes from Alphaproteobacteria bacterium, assembly GCA_003695555.1. GTDB lineage: Bacteria > Pseudomonadota > Alphaproteobacteria > Sphingomonadales > Rhodothalassiaceae > J084. The sequence continues at coordinate 2,680 of RFIU01000293.1, read as the reverse complement.
GCCCATGAGACAACGGCCCTCCCTGCTCCTGCTGACCATTCTCGGCTACGGCTATGCCTTTCTGTATCTGCCGATCGCGGTGCTGGTGATCTATTCCTTCAACGCCTCACCGCGGATCGCGGTGTGGGGAGGTTTTTCGCCCCGATGGTATGCTGCCCTGTTCGACGACCAGCAGATCATCGAGGCGGCCATGCTCTCGCTCAAGATCGCCGCTTTTTCCGCGAGCATGGCAACCCTGCTCGGCCTCACGGCAGCCCTTGCGCTCGGCCGCGCAGGCCGTTTTCGCGGCCGGGCCTTCTTCACCTTCATGCTCGGCGCGCCACTGGTGGTGCCCGATGTCATTATCGGCCTGGCGCTGCTGTTGTTCTTCGTCGCGCTTTCACGCCTGCTGGGCTGGCCGGCGCAGCGCGGCTTCGCGACGATCTCGATCGCCCATGTCACCCTTTCGGTCGCCTATGTCGCGGTCATCGTACGGGCACGCATCGGTCGTCTGGACTCCTCGCTCGAAGAGGCCGCACGAGATCTCGGCGCAACCGGCTGGCGGGTCTTCCGACGGGTCACCCTGCCGCTGCTCGCCCCGGCGCTGCTGTCCGGTTGGCTTCTCGCCTTCACCCTTTCTCTCGACGATCTGGTGATCGCCAGCTTCACCTCCGGCCCCGGCGCATCGACCCTGCCGATGGTGATCTTCTCGCGGGTGCGGCTCGGCCTGTCACCGGAAGTGAATGCGCTGGCGAGCCTCCTGATCCTGTTCGTCATGATCGCCGTCATTCTCTCTCTCGTCGTCGGCGCAAGGCGGCGGGGACGAACCTCCGGCTCATAAGTCGCTCGTCTCGAATTCGGGCGGGACAGCCTCCGTCTTGCCCCTGGCACCGGCCGGCCCCATCTTCTCGGCCAGGAAGCGAATGATGTCCAGGACGACAGAACGAGGAAGGCATATTGGATCTGCAATCGAGAGTGCTCTATCGCGACGGCCTGATCCTGGCAATCGACAAACCGGCAGGCATTGCCGTGCATCGCGGCCCGAGCGGGCGCGAGGCGCTGGAAGACCATTTCGGGCAACTGCGTTTCGGCCTGCCGCGCTTTCCTGCGCTCGCCCATCGCCTGGACGCAGACACCTCCGGCGTTCTGCTGCTCGGCCGTCACGCCAAGGCACTTCGCCGCCTGCATCGGCTGTTTTCGCAGGGGCGTGTGGACAAGACCTATCTGGCGATCGTCGCGGGACGCCCCTCGAGTGACGAGGGCCGTATCGAAGAACCGCTCGCCAAGATCTCCTCGCGAGCGAAGGGCTGGCGGATGACCGTGGACCCTGCCGGCAAGCCGGCGCGTACGGACTGGCGACTTCTTCAGGCGGATGGCGAAAAGCGTTTCAGTCTGCTTCTTCTGAAACCGCATACCGGGCGCACCCATCAGCTTCGCGTCCATCTGGCGCACATCGGTTATCCGATCCTCGGCGATCCGAAATACGGCGGCGCACAAGCCATCGACCCCGCGATGGCACCACCGGAGCGATTGTACCTGCATGCCTGGAGGGTTCGACTGCCGTTGCGGGAAGGAAGACAACCCCTCGAAATAGAGGCGCCCGTTCCCGAATCCTTTGCAAGGCGCTTGCCGGAAAGGGTGCAAAAAGGGTAGGCTGCAGCGCATGATAGTACAACTTTTCGGATTGGGAGCTGGCGGATTCTGACGATCCGACAGAAAATACTGGGGCATTCGTCTTCCCGTGGTGAAGAGATCGGGAACTATCTCGACCTCATTGATCAGGGAATTTGCATTTTTGCACCCGATTTCACCCTCAAGGCCTGCAACCGCCCTTTCCGGGAACTGCTGGACTATCCCGAGGAACTCTGCCGCCCCGGAACGCCGCTGATTGAATTCCTGCGGATCGACTGCGCACGCGGACTGCATGGCGAACAGAGCCCTGAAACGGTTTTCGAAGGATTTCGTTCGGAAGCACAGAGCGCCCCATCAGCCGTTTTCGAGACCCGCCTGCACAACGGGCAAGTCATCGAGTTCGCGCGTCGGCGCGCCCCCGACGGCGCGATCGTGTGCACCTTCACCAATATCACCGGCATGCGCCGCGCGGCAGAGGCGCTGGAACGCGATTCTGCGATCATCCGTCATCTTTCCGATGCCGTGGCGGTCACCGATCTCGAACGCCGCATCGTCTATCACAATCCCGCTTTCAGCCGGTTGTTCGGTCTGACCCCGCGCGATGCCCTGCATCGCCGCCTGCCCCCTGAAGGTTTCGCACGGGCGTCAATGACCGAAGATGCATTCGCGCGCCAGCTGGGAGAGCAGATCGCCGAGCGCGGCAAGCATGCCTTCCAGCTCGAACTCGGCCCCGTCGGGGAACGCGAAGAACTCGTCGTTGAAGGCGTGATCGTGCCGCGGCGCGACACCTCCGGCGATCAGGTCGGCTATATCGCCGTCTATCGCGATGTGACCGAACAGACCCGCATTTCGCGCCGCCTGTTGCGTCAGGATCGAATCATCGCCCAGCTTTCCGAAGCCGTGGTCATCGCCGACACCGACTGTGTCGCTACCGACTGCAATGAGGCCGCCGAACGGCTGCTCGGCTATTCCCGCGGTGAACTGATCGGCCAGCACATCCCCAGCCTTCTCTATGGGGACCCGACCCCCGGCTATCCCCATGGCGACGACATTCTGGCCTCGTTGAAAT
>RFIU01000292.1 GCA_003695555.1 Alphaproteobacteria bacterium | reverse complement strand
GGGCGACCGAGAATCTCCTGATGGCGGCGGCACTCGCGAGCGGTACGACGGGGCTCGAGAATGCCGCGAGCGAACCCGAGGTCGTCGATCTCGGCCGTGCCCTGATCGCGATGGGCGCGCGGATCTCCGGTCTCGGGAGCGACCGGATCGAAATCGAAGGCGTCAGAGCGCTCAAGGGGGCGCGGCATCGGGTCATGCCCGACCGGATCGAGGCCGGCTCCTATGCCATCGCCGCCGCGATCACCGCCGGCGACGTGATTCTCGAAGGCGCGCGCGCCGACGAGATGGATGCGCTGCTCGCGGTTCTGCGCGAGGCCGGCGTGACGGTCGAGGAAAAGGCTGGCGGCGACTTGCGGGTGTGCCGAGATGCCGATGCGGCAATCCGGCCGGTCAATCTCGTCACCCAGCCCTATCCGGGCTTTCCGACCGACATGCAGGCGCAGATGATGGCGTTGATGAGCCTGGCTGACGGGGCCTCGGTGATCACCGAGGCGATATTCGAGAACCGCTTCATGCATGTCCTGGAACTGGTCCGGATGGGTGCCGACATCACCGTTACGGGCGCGAGCGCGACGGTGCGCGGCGTCCGGCGCCTTATTGCCGCGCCGGTGATGGCGACCGATCTGCGGGCGAGCATGTCGCTGGTCATCGCCGGCCTGGCCGCCGAGGGCGAGACGGTGGTCAACCGCCTCTATCACCTCGACCGAGGCTATGAACGGCTTGAAGACAAACTCACCGCCCTCGGCGCGGTGGTGGAGCGCGAAGCCGAACCCGCCTGATCGGACTTGCCGGATTTGCCCCTTGTCATTCGCCCCTCGCCTTCCAACATAGATTGCCGAACGGTGATCGCACGATCCGGAACAGGACGAGACCAGGGAGCAGGGCGGAAGATGCATCAACGTCTGAAACTGCGGGCGATCAGCGCCGAGGATCTGGCGGTGATCTCTGCGATGGTTCAGGATGCCGTGGTCCGCGTCGCGGACATGGCCTATGACGACCGCCATCACCGTTTCGCCCTTCTCATGAACCGCTTCTGCTGGGAAAAGCTCGCCGCCGGTGCCCCTGCCGGCGAATACCCCGCCGAACGGGTGCGCGCCGGGCTGCATTTCGACGGCGTCCTGAAGGCCGAGTGCCGGGCGATCCCGCGTCATGACGCCGATGCGGTGCTGGAGCTGCTGGCGATCGAATGGCACCCGATGGGCGACGGCAACGGCCACATTCTGCTCGACTTTGCGGGTGAGGCGACGGTGCGGCTCGTCGTCGAATGCCTCGAAGCGCATCTTGCCGACATGTCCGATTCCTGGAAGGCACGCCGCATTCCCGTTCATCAGATTGATTGATTGAAAGGCGCGCATCGCCTTGCTTTCCCGACAATTGCCGGAGGTTCCCAACAGAACGGTGGACCTTGGCGGCGGGTTGCGGATAGAAGCATCGGAAGGGAAATTTCGCAGCGCAGCATTTCATCCGCGACGCCATATGGTCGCGCGACGGGAAGTCGGACATGGAGCAGCGGCAGTCTTCGACAGGCGAACAACGGTCGGATCTTCCCGCGGCCGGCCGGCCCGGCGGGGTCACCCTTGCTCTGCCGAAGGGGCGGATCCTCGACGAAGCCCTTCCTTTGCTGAAGAAAGCCGGCATCGCGCCCGAGCCCGACTTTCATGATCCCGCCACCCGCAAGCTGCGCTTTGCCAGCAATATCGACGGACTCTCGCTGATCCGCGTGCGCGCTTTCGATGTCGCGACCTTCGTCGCCTTCGGGGCGGCAGATCTAGGGATCGCCGGCAGCGACGTCATCGCCGAATTCGACTATCGCGAGATCTATGCACCGCTCGATCTCGGCATCGGCCGCTGCCGCCTCTCGCTCGCCGAACCGCAGGAAATGGCGGAAGGGGATGACCCGGCCGGCTGGTCGCATGTCCGGATCGCGACGAAGTATCCCAATCTCACCCGACGCCATTTTGCGGCGCGCGGCGTTCAGGCGGAATGCATCCGGCTATCCGGCGCGATGGAGCTGGCCCCGACCCTCGGCCTCACGCCGCGCATCGTCGATCTGGTTTCGACCGGCGCGACGCTGAAGGCGAACGGGCTGAAGGAGGTCGAGGTGCTGATGGACGTCTCGGCCCGCCTGATTGTCAATCGTGCCGCTTTCAAGACCCGTTCCGCCGCCCTGCTGCCGTGGATCGACCGTCTGCGCGCCGTGATTGCCGCCGGCAAGGGCGTTGTCGGTGAGCCGGACTAGGAGACGCTGGGATGCCGGTTCGTCTGGATACGCGCGATGCGGATTTTTTCGAGCGTCTCGAACAGGCCTTGGCCGGGCGGGGCGAATCGCGTGCCGGTGTGGAGGACGAGGTCCGTTCGATCCTGACGCGGGTGCGCGATGAGGGCGATCAGGCGCTTCTCGAATTCTCCCGACGGTTCGACTGTCTGGACGTCGAGCGGGTCGGGGACCTGCGGGTCGCTGGCGACGAGATGGCACGTGCATGGGAAGAGACGCCGGCCGAGCTTCGCACGGCACTCGAACGGGCGGTGGGCCGCATCCATGACTATCATGTCCGACAGATTCCCGAAGACCGGCGCTGGCGTGACGAAGCGGGGGTGATGCTTGGCTGGCGCTGGACGCCGATCGAGGCGCTCGGCATCTATGTCCCGGGGGGGCTGGCGAGCTATCCGTCTTCGGTGCTGATGAACGTCGTGCCGGCGCGGGTTGC
>RFIU01000291.1 GCA_003695555.1 Alphaproteobacteria bacterium | reverse complement strand
TCATTCCGGTTTCCGGATCCCGACCCTGAACGAACTCTATCGCCCCTTTCGCGTCGGCAAGGACGTGACTGTCGCCAACGCCGATCTCGCGCCCGAACACCTGCTCGGTGCCGGCATCGGGATGGATGTCCTGCTGACCCGCCCGCCGGCCAAGACACGAGGCCGGAACGGGGGCGAGAACGGGAGCCAGGAGGTGAGCGAAGGTCGGCGCGGCAGTCATCTTTCGTTTTCCGTCTTTGCCGAACGTCTGCGCAACGGTATCGGCAATGTCACCATCGGAGCGGGCCCGGGCCTTTTCCCGGATGCAGGTTTTGTCCCAGCCGGCGGCGCACTGCGCGAACGGCGGAACATCCCCCGGATCCGCAATCTCGGCTTCGAACTCGGCCTCGATCTGGCGTTGGGCGCGCAAAGCCGCCTGCTGGTGAGCGGGCTGCATCATGGGGAACGCATCCGCCGCCCGCCTGCCGGCGCCAAGGAGCTGCGCGGCCTGCGGGTCGCCCAGTCACCGCGGACGCGATTCCATGCCGAGGTGCAGCACGTGCTCGGGCGGCACTGGCAGATCGGCGTCACGCTGGACCATCTCGGCGCCGCATTCGAGGACGATCTCAATCGCCGGCGCCTGCCTGCGGCCACCCCGATCGGGGCGTGGCTCGCCTATGCGCTTGCGCCGAACTGGAAACTGCGGCTCGTTTCGGACAATTTGTTCGATGTGCGGGTAATCGATCGGCTGGATCCGACCGGCCTTGCCCATCGTGCCCGCCCGCGATGGGTCGGTCTTGTCCTGATCCGTCAACAGGGGTGAAAGATTCCGCCACCCGTTGATCCGCCATGGCAAGGAGAGAACGGCAAGGAGAGAGAAGAGTGGAAAAGGCAAAGATCGATCCCGAACGGATCCGCAAGACGTGGCGACGGCTCGCCGACCGCGGTTTTCGTCTGCCGCCGCCGACGATGGGGTTCTTTCGCCTCTCGCTGCTTTCCGCTGAAGAGGCGGCCTCGGCGCTGGCCGATGGGATGGCCGCTCATCCTCAGCCGTCGCTCGTCCTTGCCTTCGACCCGGATGAACGGATGTGCAATCCCGGCGGCATCGTCCAGGGCGGGGTGATCGCCGGCGTGCTCGACGAGGCGATCGGCGTGCTGACCGCCGCACTGGCCGAAGGGCGGCCGTTTACCACCGGGCATCTGGCGCTTGACTATTTCGCGCCCGTACAACCCGGCCGCCGCCATCTGGCCTATGCCTGGCTGGTGAGGCGGGGGCGGCGGCGGATGGTCGTCGATGCCGAAATGATCGAACCCGGCCGACCCGGACGGCCCCTCGCCCGGGCGAGCGCACAGCAACTCTTCCTCGATCTCGTCGGTCCGGGCAATGGGGGCGAAGGGCAGGATATCGCGGAACGGTAAGGAACAGGTCGTCGAAGCAGTAAGTTTTGCAATTATTCTTCAAAAAGTCTATTGACAGCGCAATCAAAATCCATACTCTGAAAGAGTACGCTCTTCGGGCGTACATGCGGTCCCGATGCGGATGGCGGTTCGTTCCGGACGGATTTCCGAGCGGAAGTGCCTATATCCCCAAGCCTGCCCCGCCGTGCGGTCCACGGCGGGGCTTTTTTTTTTGGCTTAAAGATGGGAGAGGCGCATCCCTCACGATGCCGCCCGCGCTGCTTGCGGGCGGGCGGTTTCAGGGCCGGGATTCCTGTTCCCGATGCCGCGATCGAAGGCGGCAAGGGCCGCGGCCGCGGCTGCGCCTTCGGGAAAGTTTCGTCCCTGCGCCTTCAGCGCGTCCTCTAGACCGACGAGCACTGCCAGGACGTTCGGCAGGCGCGCCGACCAGCCCATCAGACCGATGCGGAAGACCTGACCGGCGAGCGGGCCGAGCCCGGCGCTGACCTCGATGCCATGGCGTTCCAGCAGGCGGTGGCGCAGACGCGCTTCATCGAGGCCGTCGGGCACCCGCACGGCATTGAGCTGCGGCAGGCGATGGGCGGGAGCCGGCAGCAGTGCGAGATCAAGCGCATCGAGTCCCGCGACGAGCGCCTCGTGGCAGTGGCGATGACGCGCGAATGCCGCTTCATGTCCTTCGTCGAGGAAGACGGCGAGCGCCTCATCGAGCGCATAGAGCGCGTTCGACGGCGCGGTGTGGTGATAGCTGCGTCCGCTCGCCCCGTCCCAGTAACGGGCGATTTCCAGCACGTCCCCGAACCAGCTTCTTGCCGGCGTCCGACGTTCCCGCATCCAGGCGAGCGCGCGATCCGAAATCGTCACCGGCGCCAGGCCCGGCGGTGCGGAAAGGCATTTCTGGCTTCCCGAATAGACGAAATCGAGACCCCATTCGTCGGGATCGACTGGCGTACCGCCAAGGCTCGTCACTGCATCGACAAGGGTAAGACAGTCGTGCCGTTGCGCGACTGCGGAAAGCGCGGCCGCATCCGCCGCGACCCCGGTCGAAGTTTCCGCATGGACGAAGGCGACGAGGCGGATGTCGGGATGGCGACGCAGCAGCTCGTCGAGGGCATCCGGATCGGGGGCTTCTCCCCAGGGGACGTCGAGCCGATGGACGATGAGCTGCTGACGGTTCGCCATCTCGACGAGGCGCGCGCCGAAGGCGCCGTGAACCACCACTGCCACCGCATCGCCGGCATCCGCCAGCGCGAAGAGCGCCGCTTCCATCGCCGCCGAAGCCGGGGCGGAAAACGGAAAGGTCATGCGGTTCTTCGTGCGGTACAGGCGGCGCAGGCGCGTCTTCAGCGTCTCCATGAAATCCTGAAAGGCCGGATCAAGATGGCCGAGCGTCGGACGCGCCATGGCCGCGCGCACACGCTCGGGGACATCGGACGGACCGGCTCCCATCAAGCGTCGTTGCGGCGGATAGTCCATGGCGTTCCTCCTTGCTTTGCCGGACTGCGGGTCGAACGGACCCCATGCCCGTCGACCACTCCTCGGCGGTTTTGCTGCTCTGCAGCATCCCCGGCGGGTGGAAGCTTCATAAAGCCACGGACAGGGTTAATGAAAGAATATTCTTCCGCATGGCTTTGGATTTTTTTCACGGCACCCGGTTGTTCCGGACCCCTTGACGATGCACCAATGGCGGGTCGATCGGCGGAAAAGTCTTTATTTTCTCCCGGGATATCCTTGTGATTTCAGCAGGATGGAAAGGACTTTGCGCTTTTTGTCGCCATTCATCATGCACCAGGCACGGCCGGCGGGAAACGAGATCCCCGACAGCTTTGCCTTTGCCGCCTCTTGCGCCATTTCCGAATTCGGCTTACAAGACGAATCGATAGTATCTTATCGATATACATAAACCGACGAATCGGTGAAAAAAACCATCGGCGACAGGAGGGTGAGGAGATGACCCGGAATTCCTTCATGACGGCCTTCATGGCGGCCTTCGCGACGACCTTCACGACGACCTTTCGGAAAGCCGCACCGGCGCATGCCGTGCGTCGTCTGCCGGCATGCATTACCGCGGTGCTGCTCGGCGCAGCCGCCATGGTCGCGGTGGCGGGCACGGCGGCTGCAGGGAAGGGAGAGCAGATGACCGAGGAAACGCGCAGTCCCGGCGCTTTCGATCGGATACTGCTTAAAGGGGAAGCGAATGTTGATCTGCGGATCGGCACGCCGGCCTCCCTGCTCGTGCGGGCACATCGGGCGGGCGATCTGCGGCGCGTCGAGACCCGGGTCGTCGATGGCAGGCTCATTGTCGAGACCCATTTGCGCAAGGGGATCAGCTGGCGGGATCACACCGTCGAGGTGGCGATCGTCGTTCCCCGTCTGAAAGAGGCGGTGGTCGGCGGCGCCGGGGACCTGACGCTGGCCGGACTCGACGAGAAGTCCTTCTCTCTGCGCATCGCTGGCGCGGGCGATGCCACGCTGGAGGGACGTTGCGGTCATCTCGACATGAAGGTCAGCGGTGCCGGTGACGTGCGTGCCGGCTCTCTCGTCTGTCGCGACATTCGGCTGAAGCTTTCCGGTGCGGGGGATGTCGATATACCTGCCGGCGAGGAGCTGGAAGCGAGAATTTCAGGAGCGGGCGATCTGCAGCTGTTCGGACCTTGCGGACGGCTGAAGCTGGATGTCAGCGGTGCCGGCGACGTCAATGGACGCCAGCTGCGCTGTCGGCAGGCGGATATCCGGCTCAGTGGGGTGGGCGACGTGAGCCTCGGCATTGATGGCCCCGTCAAGGTTCATCAGACGGGTGTCGGTGACGTGACCCTTTTCGGAGATCCGCAGGTCAGGGAGATCGAGAAGAGCGGCGTGGGGAGCTTTCGTATCCACCGGGCCGCGCCGGCCTCTCGGTGAGGCGGGCGAGGGCATCCGACCGGCAGCGGTCCCCTTCGTGATCCACGGTTTATCTTGCCACCATGCGCCTTCATCATAGAAGCTGCATGTCGTTGGGGGCAGGAGGAACGCGATCGTGGCAAGGAGACGGCACGGCATGAAGCTCTATGAACTGCGCGGCAAGGATCCCGAACATCGCTTTTCGCCCTATGTCTGGCGGACCAAGCTTGCGCTGGCGCACAAGGGGTTGGAATACGAATCGGTTCCCTTGCGCTTCACGGAAATACCGGCGGCCCCGTTCGCCGAAACGGGGGCGAAGACGGTCCCGGTGCTCGAAGACGGGGGGCGCTTCATCGCCGATTCGTGGCAGATCGCCTGCTATCTGGATGATCATTACCCCGAGCGGGCGAGCCTGTTCGGCTGCACGACCGGGCGCGCGCATGCCCGTTTCATCAATGCCTGGGTGGACCGCACGCTGGTCGTCGGGTTGTTCCCGCTGCTGGTCGCCGACATCTGGAGGCTGCTTGATCCCGCCGATCAGGGCTATTTCCGGGAAGGCCGTGAGGCCAGACTCGGCTGCCGTCTTGAGGATGCCGCCGGCGACGTTGAAGCCCGCATCAAGAGCTTGCAGCGGGCTCTTTCCCCGATGCGGGCGACGATGAAGGCGCAGCCCTTTCTGGGTGGCGAAACACCTGCCTATGCGGATTACGCCGCGCTCGGCCCCTTCGTCTGGGCCTCTTGCTGTTCCGATCTCGAAATCCTAGAAGATGGCGACCCGGTCCGAGACTGGAGAGAACGCATGTTCGACCTGTACGACGGACTGGCGCGACGTGCCGTTCGGGCGCGGGCCACCTGAAACGGGCCGGTTTCCGCTTCTCATCCTGGATCATGAGGATGCCCGCCGATCAGGGGGATGAGAAGGGGATCGGGTTTTTTTACGTTTCAGGATCTTTCCAAGGCGCCCGGCAATCGCTATGAGAATGCGCGGGGTGCGCGCGCAGGCTGCGTGAATCACAACGAAATGGACGGGAAGTCGGGGGTGACGGAATGATGAACGGCAATGCGATGGAAGAGGTGCTGATTCACGCCGAAGGGCTGGTCAAGACCTTCGGCGAGATTCGTGCCGTCGATGGCATTTCGCTCTCCGTAAGGCGCGGCGAGGTGCTCGGTTTTCTGGGGCCGAACGGCGCCGGCAAGACGACGACGATGAAGATGCTGACCGGATTTCTGGAGCCGAGCGCGGGCCGCGCCGAGATCGCCGGCCACGACATCGT
>RFIU01000024.1 GCA_003695555.1 Alphaproteobacteria bacterium | reverse complement strand
GGTGCGGAGCGTGGTCGGGGGTGGCCGGCTCGCCCGCGATTTCGACGAGCTGTTCGAGGTGACAGCCGGCGAGCGGGCATTCCGAACAGCGGTGGGCGCGGTTCTGTCGCACGAGCGTGCGCGCCGCCGGCCGGCCGACCTTGCAGGCGGTGTCGAAATGCGCCTTCATCATCCCCCACTTGCCGCCGTGGCCCGAGCAGCGCTCGACGACATCGACGGGCGTGTCGGGGATGAGGCGCAGCATCTCCGCCGCCTTGGCGCCGATGTTCTGGGCGCGCGCATGGCAGGCGAGATGGACGCTCACGCCGCCTTCGAGGGGTGTGAGGCCTTCGACGAGGCCATGGCGCTTGTTCACGTCAACGACATATTCGGCGACATCGAAGGTCGCCTGCGAGAGCCGTTCGACCGGTTCATCGTCGGGCAGGATCAGCGGCCACTCGAACTTCAGCATCAGGGCGCAGGACGGCACCAGGGCGATCACGTCCCAGCCCTCTTCGACGAAGGGCAGCAGCTCCTCCGTCACCTTGCGTGCCGCCTCGGCGACGCCGGCGATGTCGCCGTTTTCCAGCTTCGGCATGCCGCAGCAATGCGGGTGCACGACTTTCGTTTCGATACCGTTATGAGCCAGCACGGCGCGCAGCGCCCGGCCCGGCCGGTGGTCATTGTAGTTGCCGAAGCAGGTCGCATAGATCACCGCCCGACGCTCACCGAAGGCCGGGGCCTCGCGGTTCACCGCAGGGGCTTTAAGGGCGGCCTCTCGCGCCAGCGGCGGGGCCTCATAGCGCGGCACCTCGGCCCGCCGGTCGATGCCGGCGATCGCCTCCATCGCCGGCCGGGTCAGGGAATTGCCGCGCCGCGTCGCCCAATTGACGATCGGCGCCACCGGCACGGCCAGGCGGCCGTTGCGGTCGGTCTTCGCGAGCTCGCGGTCGATCAGCGAACGCTCGCCACGGCGGAACTCGGCGGCGCGATAGCGCAGCATCAGATGCGGGAAGTCGAGATCGAATTCGTGAGGCGGGACATACGGGCATTTGGTCATGAAGCACATGTCGCACAGCGTGCAGGCATCGACGACCGACTTGAAGTCTTTCGAATCGACCGAATCCAGCTCGCCGGTCTCGGATTCGTCGATCAGCTCGAAGAGGCGCGGGAAGCTGTCGCAGAGATTGAAGCAGCGCCGACAGCCATGACAGATGTCGAACACCCGGCGCATCTCGCGGTCGATCTCTTCCGGGTCGTAGAAGGACTCCTCGCTCCACGGGATCGGATGGCGGGTCGGCGCTTCCAGACTTCCTTCGCGCATGATTCGCATCTCCTGGTTTCGTCGATTCGCCGGCGCCGTCGGCCCGGTCTTTGCCGGTTTGCGGGATTTGCTCCACCGCGGCGGTCATCCGCCGGGGATGGGAGCGGTCGGCCTCGCTCCTCGCGCGCACCGTGCGCCGGTGTTCCCAAGATCGCAGCGGCCCGGCATTCGAGCCTTCCGCTTTAGCCGTTCACGCGCACCTCACGGCTTTCCCGCCCGACGGCACACTTGCGCGGGAAAAGCTCGGGAGCGGGAAGGCCGGAGCCTTCCCACCGGCGCCGGGGCCGGCGCTGATCTTTTGCGTTCGCAGGGCGCCTTAACGGGGGCGCATGGCGCGCATCGGCCGGATGCTGGGCTGAGTGCTCCAGGACCTCATGCCCGCCGATGCGTCCGCGTCATCAACGGGCGGCGGCGCTACTGGTCGAGGGTGTCGAGCGCCTTCTGGAAGCGGCCGGCGTGCGACTTTTCGGCCTTGGCCAGGGTTTCGAACCAGTCAGCGATCTCGTCGAAGCCTTCCTCGCGGGCGGTCCGCGCCATGCCCGGATACATGTCGGTGTATTCATAGGTTTCCCCCGCAATCGCGGCGGCGAGATTGTCGGCGGTCGAGCCGATCGGCTTGCCGGTCGCCGGATCACCGACCTCTTCGAGATATTCGAGATGGCCGAAGGCATGACCGGTTTCGCCTTCCGCGGTCGAGCGGAAAACGGCCGCGACATCATTGTAGCCTTCGACGTCGGCCTTCTGAGCGAAATAGAGATAGCGCCGGTTCGCCTGCGACTCGCCGGCGAAGGCCGCCTTCAGATTCTCTTCCGTCCTGGTACCTGCAAGCTTGGTCATGGTTCGTCTTCCTCCTTGGTTGCCTTGTGGTTCGCCGTCACCGGCATGCTGCCACGCCCACAATATAAATGCGGGCTATCAAGAGAAAAATCGAATTTTTCCGAATACTGTGATCGACCTGGGCGATCATGATACACGCCCGAAGGGTCGCATCCGCGCATATCGCCGGACACTTCGGACATCTGATCAACGCCGGCGGTTAAAGATCGTTTCGCTAGCGCCTGCGCGTCCGCCTCGCCGAAGCGATCGTTTTCGAAAGACGCGCCGCCCTTTCCGGATCCGACGAGCTGAAGACATCAGGAATTGTTCCGACGGGTGCTCCGCCGCATCACGAACCGCTTCGCCTCCCATCCTGCCGGCGACGATCACTCGTCCTTATCGTGCGACACCACCGTCAGCGTCACTTGCGAGGCCTGCGGGCCGCCGCGCCAGACGACGTTGTGGGCAATCCGCGGCTCGGCCTCGTCGTAATTATGCCCGCCGGTATTCAGATTGCGGGCAAAGCGCGGGAAGTTGCTCGACGAGATTTCCAGTCGCAGTCGGTGGCCGGCGAGGAAGACATTGCTGGTCACCATCGGCGTCATGGTGAGCCGGTAGACTCCGCCCGGTTTCATGAAGACCTGCCGGTCATAGCCTTCGCGATAGCGCGCCCGCATGACCGTCTCGTCGAGATTCCAGGCCGTGCCGTCGGGTGCGACATCGACCAGCTTGGCGGTGAAATCGGTGTCCGGCGCATCGGATGAGACGAAGAGCGTAACGGTGATGGGGCCTGTCACCTCCACGGGCTCGGTGAAGGGCTCGCTGGTATAGACGAGAACGTCCGCGCGCGATTCGACGGGCCGCTGATCCTCCGCCCCGCCGGCCTGTGCGCCACCGGTGCAGCACACGCCCCCGCCGCGCGAGGGGACCGGGTTCAGCGGATCATAGGTGAAGCGATCGGCGACCGGCTTGCCGGTCACATGGCGGACCAGCCGTCCGTGACCAAAGAGGGAATTCGCCGGCCCCTTGCCGTCAAGATACCAGACGACCTCGCGTGCGCCCTTCGGCGGCCACTGTTCGGCGGTCTTCCAGCGGTTTTCACCCATCGCGTAATAGCGCACATGCGGCGTTCGCTTGGTCACGCCGTTCTTTTCGCCCTTCAGCCAGTGATCGAACCAGCGCCAGATCAGACCTTCATAGTCGAAGCGGGCATCGCCCATGTTGCGCGAGCCGGTCACTTGCGGGTTCGTCGTGCGGAAATAGGCGCAGTGCAGCACCGGCGCGATGATCATGTACTGGTGGCGGCGTGCCTCGCGGTCGCTCGCATGCGCGCGGATGTGGTTGAAGAGCGCGACATTGGGGCCCATCGAGACGTCGTACCAGGCGTTGAACCAGAGTGCGGGCACCCCCCAGTCCTCATTGTCCTGATAGAGCCCGCCCTTGAACCATGCCGGATCGGCAGGCGTGCGGGTGATGAACTCCTCATAGGTGCCGACAGGACCGTTGACGTGTCGGACGATGTCGGCGAGCGGCAGATGCCGGATCGCCCGCTTCCAGTCCACCTTCGGCATGCGTGGGGCGAGATCGAACCAGGTGGCGAGCCGTGCCCGGTCTTCGCGGGAAAGATCGGCCGGGAACATCGGCCGCTGGGTGTTCTGATTCTGATAGAGCCAGGGGGCAAACAGCATTTGAAAGACGCCGCCGCGATACCAGTTGCCCTGCTCCCAATAGGGGCCGACCCGGCCGATTCCGGCGCCCGCCGACATCGGCACCATCGCCTTGTGCGCCGGGTGGTTCATGGCCGCGAGCGCCAGCTGCCATTCGGCCGAGGACGAACAGCCGATAGTCCCGACATTGCCGTTCGACCAGGGCTGCTTTGCGATCCAGGTAAGGGCATCATAGCCGTCGGTGCGCGGATGGCCGAGGATTTCCCAAGTGCCTTCGGAATAGAACTTGCCGCGCTCGTTCTGGATGACGAAGGCATAGCCGTGCGAGACCGCCGCATGCGCGAACCGCAGCCGCGCGCCTTTGAGCGGATTGTAGTTGTAGGGCGTGCGCCAGAAGACGACCGGCAATTTCTCGCTTTTCCCTCGGGCCTTCGGCAGATAGACGTCGGTGGACAGTCGCACCCCGTCGCGCATCGGCACCATGATCTGGCGCGTCTGATCGGCGATACGGCCAAGATCGGCCCGCAAGGCGGCATCCGGATCGGAGCGGTTCTGTGCCTGTACGCCAAAGGGAAGCAGGCTGAAGGTCACTAGGATGATCAGCGCGGCAATGCCGGCCACAAGATGACAGGAGCGCCGGGTCCCGGAAGGGCCGCGCGTTTCGCTTCGCCCGCCTGCGCCCGTATTGCGCCAGCCTCGCATCATTCTTTCGTGTGGCCGTGCCGTCATCGTCGTTCCTCCCCTGATGGGGGCATGTGGCCGGTGCCGCCGCCCCTTCTGGTCGTTCACCCGTTCCGCCCGGCCCACGGGCATCGCGGTGCCTTCCCCCTTCCGGTTTCCGGTAACGCGTTCCGGATGCACCTTGCCTTCCGCCCTGCTGCGGGGCGGGGCGAAAGAGGATCCCATTCTCGACGCGGCGGCGCAAAAGTAAAGCGGCTTTGCGATATGGTGCATCAACTCTCAACCATCGTTGAGGCAATCTTCGATTCCTTACAGCCGGCACATGTGCAGCCATCTTTCCCATGAAAAGGCATGCTTGCCATTTTGTTATTTCATGCTTAAAATAGTGTCGGCATGGGAGCGCAAAGCTGTCCGCGTTGGTGGAAGGCAGGCGCCTTTTCCACCGGATGGCAGATCCTCCCGCCCTTGGAGCGGTCGGCACCCGCCGCTCATCGACCCTGCTCGGGCTCGTCCGCGTCATGCGGCGGATGCAGGGGCGACGCGGGCGCGGGGAGGAGAGGTCCGAGTCCCGAATAACGCAGGGTCAGCCGGCACGAAATCGCCGGGTTAGTCGGGTGATATGACGGCGCAACAGGGAGGAACAGACATCATGATCAGGGCAGGCGGGTCTGCGGCAGCGACAAGCGAACGACATTCGGC
>RFIU01000290.1 GCA_003695555.1 Alphaproteobacteria bacterium | reverse complement strand
CCTTCAGCCAGCTGACGACAGTAGCGCGGGCAGCGGACATGTCATGACCGGTGCGCTCGTCCACCAGCATCGACGAGCCGTGGATGCCGTTCGGCACCACCGTCACCGCGACACCGGCAGCGCGCATCTCCTCGCCGAGGCGACGAACGCTCGCATAGGCATATTCGCTTTCCGGCCAGAATGCATGGGCAGGCATTCGCAACCGCGTCCAAGGTCTGTCCGGGACGCAGGCCCGAGTCCAGTTGCCGAAGGCGGGCGAGAAGGCGACAAGCGCATTGATCGCATCGCCGTGCTCGGCCGCAAGACGGAAGACGAGCGCGCCCGAATAGCTCGACCCCCATACCGCGAGGCGGTGCGGGTGCCAGGTTCGGCGTGCGTAATCGAGCGCCGCCTCGAGATCGGGCCAGGCGGCGCAATAGTCGGTGGCCCGGCCGCCAAGGTCGGCGACCGTGCGGTTGCGACTGCCGTAATGGCCGCCGCCCGAACGCTGGTCCCAGGCGACAACGCGAAAGCCCGCGGCATTCAGCCAGCCGACAAGCGGCCCGTATTCGCCGCGCCCGTTCGAGCGGGCCTGATGGAACAGCAGGATGAGCGGCGCGTCATCGCCGAGCCCGGCGAACCACGCCTGCCCGTGTACCCGCACCCCGTCGGCGGCGGTCGCCACCACCTCTACCCCTGCTCCCGCCGATACTGGCTGCGCTGCGCGCGGTGCAGCGGGCGACATGGCCGTTGCGATCAGCGCCCAGACGGTAAAGATGGCGAAGTGGATTCCACGAAACATCTTTTCCCCCTCATTTCGTGATGGCCATCCGGCCACCTTCACCTTCGAGAACACCTTCAGGAAGTTCCGGCATCGCACTTGACCGACGGTCATCGCCGGCTTCAGAAGTGGAAGCGAAAGCCGGCACTGATGTGCCAGGTCTTGAACTCGGAAGCAAAGCGGCCGGTACCGCTCGTCACCAGATCGGTCGTCCAGTCCGGATTGCTGGTCGCGTAATAGCGGCCGTCAACGAACAGATCGAAGCTGCGGTCGATCGGTACCGTGACGCCGCCGGCGACCTGCCAGGCGATTTCGGTATCGGTCGGACCGCCAAGCCCGAGGACGCCGCTGCCGAAAAGCTCGAAGGTGGCATCCGATTCGACACCGGCAAGACCGACGCCGGCACCGACATAGGGCTGAAAAAGCTCGCTGACCCCGGTCAGATCGTAATAGACCATCAGGATGCCGGCGAGCGAGCTGTTATCCCCCTGGAAGGAAACCGGATTGCCGTCAAGCGTGCCACGCTTGACGCTGTTCTGGCGATAGCTCAGCTCCGCCTCCACCCGGAAACGGCCGTAATCGGTGCCGGCAAAGGCATAGCCGATACCACCGCCGACCAGAAAACCGGGATCGAACTTGACCGCGAACTGCGTCGGTATCGCACCGGTGTCGGCAACGATTTCGGTGCTGACCTGTTTCGGCTGCACGCTCAACCCCCCGAAGCCCGAGACATAGATACCATCGGCATGTGCCGGGGCAGGGGCAAGCATCAGCAGGGCCGCCAGGCTGCCCCCGCTCAGAGCCGCCGTCATCGCCTTGTGGATGGTCATGATTCCTCTCCCTCCTCGCTGTGTCGTGCCGCCTGTCGATCCGACTGGAATCCTAACACGCCGCCGACACGGCCACAATGGCAGGTCGAGGCGCAGGCACACGCGTGCAAGTGCCGGAACGGCCCTCATCGAAGTCGATGGCCGCATTCAGGAAAGGAAGGCGTGGCGAAGGCCGTCGATGATGAACTGCGCGGCGAAGGCGGCCAGCACGATGCCGAGCACCCGCGAGATGATCGAAGCCGTCGTTCGCCCGACCAGATCGACGATGCGCCCGGCAAGCAGGAAGGTGACAAGGCTGATCGAAAGCACCAGCAGCAGCGCGACCAGCACCGCCCCCCGTCCGGCCCAGCCGCCCGACGGATCGGCCATCAGCAGAATGATGGTGGTGATCGCGCCGGGCCCGGCGAGCAATGGGATCGCCAGCGGAAAGACCGAGATGTCCTCGGGATGCTCGTCGCCGGCCCGTTCGGCCGAGGATTCGCGCCGCGCCGTGCGTTTCTCGAAGACCATTTCGAGAGCGAGCAGCAGCAGCATCAGGCCACCGGCGAGTTTCAGGGCATCGATCGAGATGCCAAGGGTGTCGAGAAAGGGGCGTCCGACGAAAGCGAAGAACAACAAAATCGCGCTGGCGAGCAGGGTTCCGCGCCAGGCCATGCGGCGGCGGAATTCGCGATCTCCCCCTTCGGTCAGCGCAACGAAGACCGGCGCGATGCCGAGCGGATCGATCACCACGAACAGGCTGGCGAAGGCGGTGATGAAGATCTCTTCCATCCAGGCATCCTCAAGACGGCCCGCATCATGGCGGACGCAAGGCCGGGTCCGGTCCGGCTCAGATATCGGGGTCGCCAAGCCCCGCCTGCCGATGGGCCGCGACCAGCGTATTGCGCAGCAGCACCGCTATGGTCATCGGGCCGACGCCACCCGGCACCGGCGTGATGGCACCGGCGCGCATCTGCGCAGATGCGAACTCCACATCACCGACGAGGCGGGTGCCGCCCTCACCCTTTTCCGGTGCACTTACCCGATTGATGCCGACATCGATGACGATCGCGCCGGGCCGGATCCATTCGCCGCGGATCATCTCGGGCCGGCCGACAGCGGCGACCAGGATATCGGCGCGCGATACCTCGCCGGCAAGATCACGGGTGCGCGAATGGGCGATGGTGACGGTCGCATTCTCGCCCATCAGCAGCAGCGCCATCGGCTTGCCGACGATGTTCGAGCGGCCGACGACAAGCGCGCGGGCTCCTGAGAGATCCTCCCGCACGCTCTGGATCAGCATCAGACAGCCGAGCGGCGTGCAGGGCACCATGCCGCGTCCGCCAGTCATCAGCAGGCCGGCATTGACAGGGTGAAAGCCGTCAACGTCCTTTGCCGGATCGATCGCCGCGATCACCTTCGCCGCATCGATGTGGGCGGGCAGAGGAAGCTGCACTAGGATGCCGTGAACCGCCGGATCGCAGTCGAGTTCGTCGATGAGCCCGAGAAGCCGTTCCTCGTTCGTCGTCGCGGGCAGCCGGTGGGCGAATGAGCGCATCCCGACTTCCTGCGTCATCCGCTCCTTGTTGCGGACATAGACGCGGCTGGCCGGATCCTCGCCGACCAGCACCACCGCCAGGCCCGGGGTGATGCCGTGCTGCTCCTTCAAACGGGCAACACCGTGGGCCACCTTCTCGCGAAGGCCGGCGGCAAAGGCCTTGCCGTCGATGATCCGTGCGCTCATGATTCTACTTTCCGCTCCCGTCCGTCCCGATGCCCGCCTTCGCCAGTTCCTGTTCCAGACGCCGCGCGATCTCGCCGGCCGCGCCCTCGAGCAGCAGCGTCTTGGTGCGAGCGGTCTCGCCGGCCATAATCCGAATGCGGCTTTTCGGCAAGCCGAGAATCCTCGCCAGCAGCTTCACCAGTGCGGCATTGGCGCGGCCCTTGTCGGGCGGCTCCGTGACGGCGACCTTCAGCCAGGCATCCCCGGCGGCATCGCGCTCGATCCGTTCCAGTCCGCGGCGCCCTGCCTTCGGGATCACCCGCACATAGAGCTTCAGACCGGCGGCCGTCCCTTCGTGAACGCTCTCACGCGCCATCGCGCTACTTCCCGCCGGTCGCACAGCGACCCTAATAGGCCAGCATCGGATAGAGGTCGAGACGCAGGAAGTTGCGCAGGAAATAGACCAGCAGCAACAGGACCAGCGGCGAGATGTCGATGCCGCCGATCACCGGCACGACACGACGGATCGGATTGAGCAGCGGACGTGTCAGAGCGTCGAGCACATGCATGACCGTGCGCACGAACGGCTGATAGGTGTTGATGACGTTGAAGGCGACCAGCCAGCTCATCACCACCCAAAGGATCAGCACCCATTGATAGAGGCCGAGCACGGCATCGATCAGCAGAAACAGAGCATGCATGGATTAGAGGCCTCCGTCTGTTCTTCCCGACGCGCACCCTGCGCGCCACGACCCATCCGATGTAAGGACCAGATGTAGCCCGCCCACCCATCTCCGGCAAGCTTCACGCCCGCTCATCTTTCAACAGGCCGACAAGGACCCCGCCCCGCCTAACGAAATCTTTACGCCCCGATGCCTACGATCACTGTGGGTCGGTGCATCCGGTTGCCAGACAATGGTGCGAAGGAAGACACGAACGGCCCGAAGTGGAAGGGAGCGTCGATCACGATGGCCTTCGGCGGCGTATCGGTCTTTGCCGGACTGAACATCAGCGGGCTGTTCCAGCCCGTCTCGGTCCAGCTCGAGCAGCAGAATGCGCCGCTTGAACCCGTCCCGCTCGACCTTTCGGTACTCTCGCTGACCGCTATCCAGCCGAGCGTGCCGCCGAGCGTGAGCGGCCCGGACGTGGTGCCGCCGTGGCTGGCCAGCGATCAGGAAAGCGAGACTCTCGCCCACCGCATCAATGAGGTCCGCAATCTTTCCTCCTTCATCGATACCAATGCCCCGCAGGTCGCAGCCGCCGGCGACAATCCGGATGCGCGCACGACCTTCATTCTCTTCGATGCCCTGCGCAAGCTCGAAACGCTGGCCCTCTATGCGGCCGAGGATGCGACACCGAGCGCGTCACTGGGCCGTCTCGACGCCCAGTTTCAGCAGGGGTTGAGCGAGGTGCGCGACTTCGTCAAGAGTGCCGAGACGAAGGAT
>RFIU01000289.1 GCA_003695555.1 Alphaproteobacteria bacterium | reverse complement strand
TGCCGATCGGCGCGGGCGAATACCGCGCGCGGATCGCAAAAGTGCAGGCGCGTCTGGCCGAGAGCGGGCGGATCGGCTTTCTGCTCGAGCCGGGCGCCGACTTCTTCTATCTGACCGGCCTCGCCTGGGGACGCTCGGAGCGGTTCCATGGCCTTCTCGTCCCGGTCGAGGGCGAGCCGGTGCACATCTCGCCCGCCTTCGAGGTGCCGCGGCTCGAAGAGAGGATGAAGGTGCCCGCCCCCGTGCTCGCCTGGGAAGAGGACGAGGATCCCTATGCCCTCGTCGGCCGGGCGCTGGCAAAGCTGCGCCGCGGTCATGAGGAACGGCCGCTGGCAATCGCGCCGGCGACCCGCTTCTTCATCGTTGAGGGGGTGCGTCGGGCCGTTCCCGGCCTGCCGATCGCCGATGGTGCGCCGGTGATCCGGCCGCTGCGGATGCGCAAGTCGGCGGCCGAGATCGCCCTGATGCAGATCGCCTTCGACATCACCCACCGGGCGATGCGCGAGGCGGCTGCGCGCATCGCGGCCGGCATGACGCCTGCCGATATCGGTGCGATGATTGATCGCTTCACCCGCGCGCAGGGTGCCCGGCCGGTCTTTTCGCTGGTCCAGATCGGTGAGGCGAGCGCCTATCCGCACGGCTCGTCGCTGCCGCAGGTGGCAAGAGAGGGCGAGATCGTCCTGTTCGACTGCGGCGCCTCGGTCCACGGCTATCAGTCCGACATCTCGCGCACATTCGTCTTCGGCGAACCGACGGCCGAGCACCGCCGCGTCTGGGAGGACGCCCGGCGCGCGCAGGAGATCGCCTTCGCGGCCGCCCGGCTCGGCACCCCCTGCGCGAAGGTCGATCGGGCGGCGCGTTCCTATCTCGAGTCGCGCGGCTATGGCCCCGGTTATCGCACGCCGGGCCTGCCGCATCGCACCGGACACGGGATCGGCCTTGAGGGCCACGAGGCGCCCTATTTTGTCGCCTCCGATCAGACGCCGCTCGATGTCGGCATGTGCCTGTCGGACGAACCGGGCGTCTATCTGCCGGGGCGCTTCGGCGTGCGGATCGAAGACTGCCTCTACATGACGGCCGATGGTCCGCGCTGGTTCACGACGCCGCCCCGATCCATCGATCAACCGTTCGGTTGATTATTGCTGACCAGTCGTTCCTCCTGGCCCTCTTATGGCCCCTGTGTCTGTCGCTGAGGCGGTCAGCGCTTTCGGCGCACAGCAACGGACGCGACCCGTGCGACAATGCCGGTCAGCACTAGCTGCCGAACCCTCGCCGATCCACCGATCACCGTTCACGGCTTACCGATTACCGACCACGGATTACCGATCATGGATCACCGGCCAACACCTCGGCACAGCGCCGACAGGTATCGGGGAAGCGTTCATCCCGGCCGACCTCTTCCAGCACTTTCCAGCAGCGCGCGCATTTGGTCCCGGATGCCCGTTCGACGGTGACCGCGATGCCCTGCACGTCGTCCAGCCGGAAGGCGTCCGCCGGTCCATCGCCGGAACGGATGTCGAGGGCGGAGGCGATGCAGACATCGGCAAAATCGATGCTTTCGACCAGCCGGCGATCGGACTCATCGGCAAGATGAAGGACGGGGGCCGCTTCCAGCGAAGCGCCGATCAGGCGATCGCGCCGCGCCTGTTCCAGCGCGCCGGTCACCACCCGGCGAATGGCGCGCAGCCGCTTCCAGCGCTCGGCCAGTTCCTCGTCGCGCCAGGATTTCGGCGTTTCGGGAAACTGCTGAAGATGGACGCTCTCGCTTTCCTCGTCGAAGCGGTTCTTCCAGACCTCCTCGGCGGTAAACACCAGGATCGGCGCGAACCAGACGACGAGGCGGCGGAAGACCCGGTCCATGACGTCGCGCGCCGCCCGACGTCGCAGCGAATCGGGTGCGTCGCAATAAAGCGCATCCTTGCGGATGTCGAAATGGAAGGCCGAGAGGTCCTGGACGCAGAAGTGATAGAGCGCCTGGAAATAGGGGTTGAAGTCGAAGTCCTCGATATGCCGGCGCAGCCGCATATCGAGCTCGGCGAGGCGGTGCAGCAGCCAGCGCTCGAGTTCCGGCATCTCTTCGTCAGGGACCCGCTCGCGCTGGTCGTCGAAGTCGGCGAGGCTGCCGAGCAGATAGCGGAAGGTGTTGCGGATCTTGCGATAGGCATCGACCTGGCCGCGGATGATCTGATCGCCGATGCGGACATCCTCGAAATAGTCGGTCGAGACTACCCACAGGCGCAGGATGTCGGCGCCGTACTGTTCGACGACCTTCTGCGGGGCGACGACATTGCCGAGGGACTTGGACATCTTGCGGCCCTGCGAATCCTGGGTGAAGCCGTGGGTCAGCACCGCCTCATAAGGCGGCCGGCCGCGCGTGCCGCAGGCTTCCAGCAGACTCGACTGGAACCAGCCGCGATGCTGGTCCGAACCTTCGACATAGAGCGAGGCGGGCCAGGCGAGGTCGTCACGCGTTTCCAGCACGAAGGCATGGGTCGAGCCGGAATCGAACCAGACGTCGAGAATGTCGGTGACCGGTTCCCAGCCCTGTTCCCGCTGTTCGGGAGACAGGAAGCGCTTCGGATCGTCTTCGAACCAGGCATCGGCGCCGTGTTCGCGCACCGCCTCTATGATGCGGGCATGGACGGTCTCGTCATTGAGGATCTCGCCGGTTTCCGGCTTCGCGAAGATGGTGATCGGCACGCCCCAGGCGCGCTGGCGCGAGATCACCCAGTCGGGGCGCGTTTCGACCATCGTGCGGATCCGGTTTCTGGCACGCGCCGGCACCCAGCGCACGCTGTCGATGCCCTCGAGTGCGGCGGCGCGCAGGCCGCCCTTTTCCATCGAGATGAACCACTGCTCGGTGGTTCGGAAGATCAGCGGCGCCTTCGAACGCCAGGAATGCGGGTAGCTGTGGGTGATCTCGCCACGCGCCAGCAGCGCGCCCGCCTCCTCGAGCAGAGCGCAGACCTTGTCGTCGACTTTGTAGACGTGATCGCCACCGACCAG
>RFIU01000288.1 GCA_003695555.1 Alphaproteobacteria bacterium | reverse complement strand
GGCCTGATGGGGATCATGGCGCGCGCCGCCCTTGAAGCCGGCGGCCATGTGATCGGCATCATTCCTCACCACCTGGAACGGCTGGAGGTGGCCCTCCATTCGATCAGCGAACTGATGCTGGTCGATACCATGCATGAGCGCAAGGCCATGATGTTCTCGCGCGCGGACGTCTTCGTGGTTTTGCCGGGCGGCGTCGGCACCCTGGACGAATTCGTCGAGATGACCACATGGGCGCAGCTCGGTCTGCATGCGAAGCCGATCCTGCTGGTGAATCTGAACGGCTATTTCCGTGCCCTGCTCGCGCATTTTGATCGTCTGGTGCATGAAGGCTTCGCGGACCCTGAAACCCTGACTCTCTTCGAGGTGCTGCCGGACATGCCCGCCCTGTGGGCGCGCTTGGAAGGCATCGCGGTATCCGCCCCGGAAAGGCAGTAGGAGATCGTCGCCTGGGGCGCGGCGCTCGGCCTTTACAGGGGCATGCCCGCTGTGCTCTTTTGCGGCGCGCAATGCGCGTTCCGGCACACAGTCGGGGCGTGCCGACCGGGTTTTCAGAAACAAGCAAGCGAGAAGGCGTCGATGAAAAAGATCAAGGTGAAGAATCCGATCGTCGAACTCGACGG
The DNA here is from genome assembly GCA_003695555.1 of Alphaproteobacteria bacterium. Lineage (GTDB taxonomy): Bacteria > Pseudomonadota > Alphaproteobacteria > Sphingomonadales > Rhodothalassiaceae > J084. The sequence continues at coordinate 3,888 of RFIU01000288.1, read as the reverse complement.
CGACGAGATGACGCGGATCATCTGGCACTGGATCAAGGAACGTCTGATCCTGCCCTATCTCGATATCGACCTCGTCTATTTCGATCTGTCGATCCAGAACCGCGACGCCACCGACGATCAGGTGACGGTTGAGGCGGCAAAGGCGATCAAGAAGTACGGCGTCGGCGTCAAGTGCGCGACCATCACCCCGGACGAAGCGCGGGTGAAGGAGTTCGGCCTGAAGAAAATGTGGCGTTCGCCCAACGGCACGATCCGCAACATTCTTGGCGGCACGGTGTTTCGCGAACCGATCATCATTTCCAACATTCCGCGCCTCGTTCCCGGCTGGACGCAGCCGATCGTGATCGGCCGTCACGCCTTCGGCGACCAGTACAAGGCGACCGATTTCAAGGTTCCGGGACCGGGCCGGCTGACCATGCGTTTCGAGCCGGAAGACGGCGAGCCAATCGAATACGAGGTTTACGACTTCCCCGGCTCGGGCGTCGCGATGGGAATGTACAATCTCGACAGCTCGATCCGCGATTTCGCCCGCGCCTGCTTCAACTATGCCCTGGAACGCGGCTATCCAGTCTATCTTTCGACCAAGAACACCATCCTCAAGGCCTATGACGGTCGCTTCAAGGACCTCTTCCAGGAGACCTTCGACAATGAGTTCGCCGACCGTTTCCAGGAAAAGGGCCTGACCTACGAGCACCGCCTGATCGACGACATGGTGGCCTGCGCGCTGAAATGGTCGGGCGGCTTTCTGTGGGCCTGCAAGAACTATGACGGCGACGTGCAGTCGGACATCGTCGCGCAGGGATTCGGCTCGCTCGGACTGATGACCTCGGTGCTGATGACGCCTGACGGCAAGACGGTCGAGGCGGAGGCGGCCCACGGCACGGTGACCCGTCACTTCCGCGAGCATCAGAAGGGGCGGGAGACCTCGACCAACCCGATCGCCTCGATCTTCGCCTGGACCCGTGGCCTCAAGTACCGCGGAAAGATGGACGGCACTCCCGATGTGGTCGCGTTCGCCGAAACGGTGGAAAAGGTCTGCATCGAGACGGTCGAAAAGGGCTACATGACGAAGGACCTTGCCCTGCTCATCGGTCCCGATCAGCCCTGGCTGACCAGCGAGCAGTTCTTCGACCGGATCGAGGAAGGCCTGAAGGAAAAGCTCGGCGCCGCCAAGTGACCCCGTGACAGGACACGCCGACGGTGGGGCCTGATTGCTACCCTCATCGCCCGCCCCTTCGCCATCGGGCGAGGGGGCGAGCTTATTTCATCTGATCCGAAGGACAGGGCGTCGAAGGACAGGGCGCGAGGCGCGCGAGACGGCTTAAAGGGCGCTCGGACCCTCATGGCGGCGCAGGCCGACCTCATCGAACATCGCCTGTTCCTCGCGAGCGAGCGCCGCCTCTTCTTCGGCGGCACGGCGTTCGGCAAGAATCTCGATCCGCTTGCGCTCGGCGAACAGGTCGCGCAATTCATCCCGTTCGGCTTCGATCTCGGCTTCCAGCGCGTGAGCCTGTTCGGCGATGCGATGACGTTCCTGCTTGATGCGTGTGGCGAAGGCCGCGAAGCTTGCCTGGTGAAAGGCGCCCCGTGCCTGCATGCGCTCGCGCTCTAAACGACGGGCGAGCTCGCCATCATGCGACCACAGCAGGGCAAGCCGCTGCTCCTTCTCGGCCAGCGCCTTGCGCGCCTCGTCGAGACGCCAGCGTGCCAGCCGAAGAAGGGTCTGAAGCCCGTGGTTTCTCATCTGCGCCTTCAGCGTTCAGTCGTCAGCGGTAAGAGCGTATCCGTGATGGCGCCCGCCCACATCATCCCGCTTCTGCCAGTGATGCATCGGCGGGCACCTTGGCAAGGATACGCGCCAGTCGTTCATAGGTTTCGGCCAAGGTGCTGGAATCCGACTTCTCCTGCCCGAGAAAGGCTTCGAGGTCGGGCATCAGCGCGATCGCGCGATCGACCAGGGGATCGGCCCCGCGGCGATAGGCGCCGAGGCGGATCATCTCTTCCATGTCGGCATAGGCGGCGAGCAGGCGGCGCGCTTCGCCAACGATCGCATTTTCCTCATCGGAATTGCAGGCCGGCATGGTCCGCGAGATCGACTTCAGAACATTGATCGCCGGATAACGCCCACGTTCGGCGATCGCCCGCTCCATGACGATATGCCCGTCGAGGATGCCACGCACGGCGTCGGCCACCGGTTCATTGTGATCGTCGCCCTCGACCAGAACGGTGAACAGGCCGGTGATCGCTCCTTTACCGCGCGGCCCCGGCCCGGCCCGCTCGAGCAGGCGCGGCAGTTCCGAAAATACCGTCGGCGTATAGCCCTTGGTCGCCGGCGGCTCGCCCGCCGCCAGTCCGATCTCGCGCTGAGCCATCGCGAAGCGGGTGACGGAATCGATCAGACAGAGTACCTGCGCCCCGCGGTCGCGGAAATATTCGCTCAAGGTCAAGGTCATATAGGCGGCCTGTCGACGCATCAGGGCGGATTCGTCGGAGGTCGCAACGACCACCACGGAGCGTTTCAGGCCTTCTTCGCCGAGGTCGTCCTCGATGAATTCCTGCACCTCGCGACCGCGCTCGCCGATCAGGCCGATGACGGAAATGTCGGCCGCCGTATAACGCGCCAACATCGACATCAGCACCGACTTGCCGACGCCGGAACCGGCAAAGATGCCCATCCGCTGTCCCATGCAGCAGGAAACGAAAGCATTGAGTGCGCGCACCCCAAGATCGAGCTTGCGCCCGACCCGCGCCCGTTCGTGAGCGGACGGCGGCCGGGCGCGCAACGGGAAGGGCTCATGACCGAGCGGCAGCGGGCCCTTGCCGTCGATCGGCTCGCCATAGGCATTGACGACGCGGCCGAGCCAGGCAGGCGACGGGTAGGCGACGGGCTCGTCTCCCTCGACATGCGACCGACAGCCGATCCCGACACCTTCCAGGGATTCGAAGGGCATCGCGAGCGCACGGCCATCGCGGAAACCGATCACCTCGCACGGCACGCGGCGGCTATCGCGGGCTTCGATGACGATGCGCGAGCCGACGGCTAGCGCATGATCGGCACCTGCGATCTCGACCAGCAGCCCCTTGACCGCCGCGACCCGACCATAGATGCGATACGGCGCCAGCCGATCCAGTTCGATCGCAAGGCTCTTCAGCGTCGTCGAGTGCATCGTGCCGTCACCTTCGCCCGGCGTCTGCGGCATGTTTCCGGCACCCTCCCTTCGGCTCATGATCAGCACGGCCGGTCGCCCGACCGGCACCGCCGCACCCGCACCCATCCTGAAAGAACGGCCTTAACGCTTCGTAAAACATGACGGCTCGCAAGGCGGCATTGCGGGGAATGAGGCACTGTCCTTTCGCGGGCGCTCGCTTTCCGTCATCCGGCGGTCGGGCAAGAGGGAATGACCGGGCAAGAACAAATGACGAGGCAGATGCCCCATCCGCCAGCGTCCGTCGAGCCGACGCGATCTGAGGAAGGTGAGGCCGGCTATCCATGAGTCGCTCGCCCTGCCCCACTGTTCCATAGAGATATCTTCGGGAAGGAGGAGAGGGATCTCGGTGCGAAGGGACGACGCCATGCCCCGCAGACGCGGCTAAGTGCGCAGTATTTTCCACACTTTCTAACTAAAAAAGAAATGAAGATAAACCCAGGACAAAGGGCGGTGCCATTCAGCCTCCATCCCATCATCATGATTTTTCTGCTTTTTTCTTGCTCTCCGTCATTTTCAGCCGAAGCGGGACCGCATAATCAAGGAAATGCGACAAATTGACACGGCGGAAATGCCGGATAGTCTGCCGCTCCTTCAATGGGTCGTGGGTGGCCTGCCCGAAAGCGGGCACGACAGGGCCGAAACCCCGTGGGGGAGTCAGGGGCGGATCGAAAGAGACCAG
>RFIU01000287.1 GCA_003695555.1 Alphaproteobacteria bacterium | reverse complement strand
CTGCAATCTTGTCGAACAGGCGGTACCGCTATATGGCGGAGCGATCTGGGCGGCCGGCATCGTCTTCGGCGTTCTTGCGTCCTTCATGGTCGGTCGGCGCATGCGTGCCGGAGGAGGCGATCATCGCGCTGCGCTACGCTGGGCAGCGAGCGTGGTCGCGATATTCGCCGGCATGACGGCACTGCTGTGGATCCTGAACCCGGCCGATCCGATGCAGATCAATGCGGCTTTTTCGCTGATGGTCGCCACCGCCTATGCGCTGCTCGGAATCTGGCGGGGTGGACGGTTCCTGCTGCTCGGCTTCGTCATTGCCCTGGCCGTCGTGGCGGCATGGGCGCGCTTTCACGACTTCTTCCCCCTGGTGATGGGGATCATCGGCGGCGGATCGCTGATCCTCGGCGGCTGGTGGCTGCGCGAGGAGAAATGAGATGAGCGGTGCCGAACTCGACGGAATCGTGCATCAGCCACTGCGCCTGAAGATCATGGCCGCGCTCGCCGCCCTGCCGGAAGGCGAGATGGTCCCCTTCACGCGTCTGAAGAAGATCTCGCAGGCCAGCGACGGCAATCTTTCGCACCAGCTCAAGGTGCTCTCGGAAGCCGGCTATGTCACCATCGCCAAGGACTTTCACGACAATCGCCCGCGTACCCGGGTAGCGCTGACCACGATCGGAAGACAGGCCTTCGACGAGCATGTCGCAAGCCTGCGGGCGCTGCTCGGCGATCTATGAGACGGGTCCCGGCGCGCCGTGCGCCTGACTGCTCGTGACGTTCGCCCGGCGCGCGTCCCGGCTATTCGGCCGCCGGTTCAGGATGCGCGCCGTCCTTGCCGACCGTCCAGACATGGCCGCGGCGGATCCAGGAATTGAAGTCGGGCTCGCCGCTCTTCTTCAGGATCTCGCGGGTCTGGGCCTCATAGGCCTCGGCGTAGGTCTCGCCCTCGATACAATGGATGACCCCGATCGCGACGGGGAAGTCGGGTCCCCTCATCTCGATCAGCATCTGGGCGAGATGGGGGTTGGTTTCATCATGCACCAGGATGTCGCTTTCCGAGATGCCGTCCTTACCGATCTCGACGACGGTCAGTCGACAAGCGGTGGGATCGACCCTCAGTCCCTTGTCGCGGGCCGTGCCGAAGATCAGCGGTTCGCCGTGGCGCACCTCGATGGTGCGTTCGTCGCGGACGCTGCGCTCGGCGAAATCGTCGAACACGCCATCATTGTAGACGATGCAGTTCTGGAAGATCTCGATGAAGCTGGTGCCGGCATGCGCATGGGCGCGCTTGAGGACGTCGGGCAGATGCTTCTGGTGCGTGTCGATGGTCCGGGCGATGAAGCGCCCCTTGGCGCCGAGCGCGAAGGCGCATGGTGAAACCGGCGTGTCGATCGAACCATATGGCGTCGACGGCGAGCGGGTTCCCGGTTCGCTGGTCGGCGAATACTGGCCCTTGGTCAGCCCGTAGATCTCATTGTTGAACAGCATGATGTTGAGATCGACATTGCGGCGCAGGGCATGCAGCAGATGATTGCCGCCGATCGACAGGCCGTCGCCGTCGCCGGTGATGACCCAGACGTCGAGCTTAGGATTGACCAGCTTGATGCCGGTCGCGATCGCCGGCGCGCGGCCGTGGATGGTGTGAAAGCCGTAGGTCGCCATGTAATAGGGAAAGCGCGACGAGCAGCCGATCCCCGAAACGAAGACGGTGGTCGCCGGATCCGCGCCGATCTCGGCGAGCGTGCGCTGCACGCCCTTGAGGATCGCATAGTCTCCGCACCCCGGGCACCAGCGCACTTCCTGATCCGAGGCGAAATCCTTCGGGCTCAGCTTTACGGGCTTGTTCATCGTCTCACTCCGCAGCCTTGGGGGCGTCCTGCGCCACCGCCTCGTGGATCGCCTCGAGCACCTCGCGCACCTTGAAGGGCTGGCCGGCGACCTTGTTGAGCTGGCGCACAGGCAAAAGATAGCGATCGCGCAGCAGGGTGGCGAGCTGTCCCATGTTGAGCTCGGGCACCAGCACCCGATCAAAGCCCGCCAGCAGTTCGCCGAGATTGGCGGGCAGCGGGAAGAGATGGCGCAGATGGATGTGGCTGACCTTCAGCCCTTCGCTTCGCGCAAGGCGCACCGCCTGATCGATCGCCCCATAGGTCGATCCCCAGCCGACGACGACGAGATCACCCGTTTCGTCACCATGGGATACCTTCTGCGGGGGGATGAAGCGGGCCACCCGCTCGACCTTCTCATGGCGCAGTTCGGTCATTTTCTGGTGATTGGCCGGGTCGTAGGAGATATTGCCCGTCTCGGCCGATTTTTCGAGGCCGCCGATGCGGTGCATCAGTTCCGGCATCCCCGGGGTCACCCATGGTCTGGCCAGCGTCTCAGGGTCACGTCGGAAGGGATTGAAGGGCGGCGTGATCTCGCCCGCTGCCGGCTTGTGGTTGGCGATCGGCGGGATGTCGTCGATATCGGGGATACGCCAGGGTTCGGCGGCATTGGCGATATAGCCGTCGGTCAACAGCATCACCGGCACCATGTGTTCGAGTGCGATGCGCGTCGCTTCGATCGCGGTATCGAAACAGTCGCCGGGCGTTGCCGCCGCAAGCACCACCATCGGCGCATCGCCGTTGCGGCCGAAGATCGCCTGATAGAGATCCGACTGTTCGGTCTTGGTCGGCAGTCCGGTGGACGGGCCGCCGCGCTGGGAATTGATGACGACGAGCGGCAGTTCGACCGAGATGGCAAGGCCGAGCGCCTCCGTCTTCAAGGCGATGCCGGGCCCCGAGCTCGAGGTGACGCCTATCGCGCCGGCATAGGATGCGCCGATCGCCGAACAGATCGCGGCAATCTCGTCTTCCGCCTGGAATGTCTCGATATTGAACATCCGCATGCGCGCAAGTTCATGCAGGATCGGGGAAGCCGGCGTGATCGGATAGGAGCCGAAGAAGACCTTGAGGCCCGCCTTCAGCCCGGCCGCCGCGATCCCCCAGGCGATCGCCTGTGAGCCCGTCACCGTCCGGTATTCGCCCGGCTCCACGCGTGCCGGCGCAATCCGGTAGCGCGGCAGATGAAAGCCGAGCTCGGCGGTCTCACCGAAGGCGTGGCCGGCATTGAGCGCGGCGATATTCGCATCGCGCACCACCGGATTTTTGGCGAACTTGTTTGTCAGCCAGTCGATCACCGGCTTGCGCGGACGCGTGAACATCCAGAGCATCAGCCCCAGCGTCCACATGTTCTTGCAGCGCAGCGCTTCCTTCTTCGACAGCCCGAAGGGGTCGACCGCATCGAGCGTGAGCTTGGAGATGTCGAGGGCGAGCACCTGATACTTCGTCAGGGTGTCGTCATCGAGCGGGTTGCTCTCGAACCCCGCCTTCTGAAGATTGCGGGGGGTGAACGAGCCCTTGTCGATGATGATCAATGCGCCTTCGCGCATTGCCGGCAGATTGACCTTCAGCGCTGCCGGATTGAGCGCCACCAGCACGTCCGGCTCGTCACCGGCGGTCAGCACCGAGCCGGCGCCGAACTGGATCTGGTAGGCCGAAACCCCGAAGGTGGTGCCGGCCGGGGCGCGGATTTCGGCTGGATAGTCGGGAAAGGTGGCCAGATCATTGCCGGCCAGTGCGGTGGCCGAGGCGAATTGCGTGCCGGTCAGCTGAATGCCGTCTCCCGAATCGCCGGCAAACCGCACGACCACGCGATCGAGGGCTTCCAGCTCACTGGAGGGAATAGATGTGTCCATGGGTCTTCCTGTCCCGCTGTCCATCCGGGCCGGGTCATGGCGAAGAGGCGCCACCTGCGTCCCCTTGCCGCCGGCATTTCAGCACCGCACGCACGCCTTTGCAAGGCAATCGCGCTGAACGCTGGACTTAGCGGGGCTTTCCCGCCAACCGTGCCGTACGCTGCCGGTTCGGCCCGTTTTCCCGCCCTTAGGCGCTCACGCGCGTCCGTGGCAAGCGCAAAATGATCATCTGGTCGCGCCTCAATGCTTGCGTATCCGGGTGATCAGGAGGCGGACGGAGGGAAGGCCCGAGGCAAGCACGGCGACCCGGAACAAGCGCGCCGAAAGCCACAGGATGCCGGCGATGTAGAGGGTCTGCAGGCCGATGGCGAGCGCGACTTCCCACACGGGCGGCTCTGCGGTAACCCGGGCCATCAGCATGAAGGGACCGAAGAAGGGCAGGAAGGAGAGCAGACGGGCCGCATCGCTCTTCGGCTCGGCGCCATAGGCCCAGACGACGAAAAGGATGACGATCATCGCCAGCACCAGCGGCGTGCTCAGCGCCTGCACGTCCTTCGGCGTCTCGCAGAAGGCGCCGGCGGTAAGAAACAGACCGGCGAAGAGGAAGTAGCCGAGCAGAAAATAGGCGATGAGGGCGGGAAGGATCGGCGAATCCCCGACCGCAGCAAGCAGAGCCCGGGTGATCTCGACGAAGACGCTGCCGCCGGCCAGAAACAGCACGCCGAGAACGCTCGCCACCGAGAAGACGAAGAGGAACAGGGCAATGAGCGAGGCGCCGATCAGCTTGCCGGCCATCAGCGCGTCCGGCTTTACGGAAGAGATCAGCACCTCGACAATGCGGTTCGACTTCTCTTCCATCATGTGGCTCATCAGAAGGCTGGAATTGATCAGCAGGAAATAGATCAGCAAAACGCTCGCCGCTCGCGGCAGCACCCGCGCCATCCGGTCGGCAAGCGTGATCGTCCGCCCGCCTGCTGCGCTGACGTCGAGATAGCGCACCGGTGCCTGCATGTCCCACAGCCGGACGAGGCCGGGATCCGGAAGCCCCTGTTCCAGGGCACGGGCGCGGAAGGCATGGTCGAGGGCATCGTGAAGTCGGGACCGGATGACGGAATCGAGTGCCCCGGCACTCCATATCTGGACCGAGCGTTCGACCGGACCACGTCCGATGGATGCCGGCACGTCCGGCGGGACGGGCGCGACCCGGGGCGGAAAGATCACCACCGCTTTCAGCGGGCTGCCATCGGCCAGCCGCCGCCTGCCTTCCAGCCAGGGGGCTAGCGAGCGGCCCATGGCATTCCGGTCGGCACCCTCATGGTCCACCAGCCCGGCGGGCGGTTCTACGATGCGCAACAAAGGCGGTGGGGCGAGAAAGGGCGGCGCGTCCGGCTCGGCGAAGCTCATCGCTATTGGCAGCCACTGCGCCAGTCCGCCGCTGTCGATGAAACGGCGCGCATCCCAATCGGTGATGTCAGCATGGTTCTTGAGCAGCAGCAGCGGCACCCGGCTTTCGTCGAGTTCGCCATCGTGGCGGAATTCGGGTCGCGCATGGGCGGCAAGCCAGTCATGCAGCGCGCTGATTTCCAGCCGCGCACGTTCGAGCGCCAGCGCCTCGCGCACCCGTGCCGTCCAATCTTCCTTGCCCGCCTCGATCAAGGCGATCGCGCTCGTCGTCGTTGCCCGGGTCTTCAGCCAGCGCGGCACCAGCACGCCCATCGCGATCATCGTCGGAATCAGCAGCAGGGTGACCAGAAAGGTGCGGCTCTTCATCGTCTCGACGAATTCGTGGCGGGCGATCAGCCAGACGTGCCGGATCATCGCGTGGCCTCCCTTTTCCCGTCGCTTCTGGCGCCATTTCCCGACAGTCCGTCGGCATCGGCGCCGACAAGATGAACGAAGACCTCATGCAGGCTCGGTTCGATCATCCGCAGGCGGTCGATCTCTATTCCTGTTTGAACCAGGGCTCTCAGGAAGGGGTCGGCGCGAAAGCCGGGCTCGGTTTCGAGCAGCACTCGCCCCGGGGTGTCCGGATCCACCTGCATGGCGGTGATGCCGGGCAGGCGGGCGAGCGGGGCGGGATCGCCGGTGATCCGCAGTTCGATGCGGATCCCCTTCAGACGCCGGGCCTGCTCGACGGTGCCGGTGAAGATGTCGCGGCCGCGCGCGATCAGCAGGATGCGGTCGCACAGCCGTTCGGCGTGCTGCATGACATGGGTCGAGAAGATGATCGTGCGCCCGCGCCGCTTTTCATCGGCGATGAGGTCTTCGAGCACCTGCTGATTGACCGGGTCGAGTCCCGAGAAAGGCTCGTCGAGAATCAGCAGGTCGGGATCATGGGCGATGGTGGAAAGCACCTGTACCTTCTGCGCCATGCCCTTCGACAGCTTGCCGATCCGCCGGCGCACCGCTTCGCCGAGTCCCCAGCGTTTGAGCAGCTCCGCTGCGCGTTGCCGGGCGATGCGGCCAGGCACCCCCTTCAGCTCGGCAAGATAGGCGATCGCGGCTTCGGCCGTCATGTTCTTGTAGAGGCCGCGTTCTTCGGGCAGATAGCCGATGCGCGAAGCGTGTTCGAGCGGCTGCGGGTCGCCGAATACCCGTCGCCTGCCCGAATCCGGTGCAATGATGTCGAGCAGGATCCGCAAGGTGGTCGTCTTGCCGGCGCCATTCGGGCCGAGAAAGCCGAAGACCTCGCCGGGTTCCACCCGCATCGAGACGTCGGCGAGCGCCTGATGGCTTCCGAATCTCTTGGCGATGTGGGAAAGTTCGACGACCGGCACGTTTATTTCGTCTGACACGGCTGATGGACCCCCGATGAGCGACGAAACGACGGTTCGAGCGAATGCTCCATCTTCTAGTCGCACCCCGCCTGCCGGGGCAAGCGATAACGGACAAGCCCGCGATCCGTCAGAGCGGGAGACGCCCGGGCGCGAGGAGCGTCGGCTCGGCACCCTGCTCTACGGCACCTTCGATCCCGGTTCGCGTCATGTCCGCATCCTGCTTGCCGAAAAGCGCATCGATCATCGCCCGGTGCTGGAAAAGGCGTGGGAGCGCCGGCCCGAGTTCCTCCGCCACTCGCCGGACGGTTCACTGCCGGTGTTGATCGAGAAGGGGCACCCGGCCATCGGATCGGCGGTGGCGATCGGCGAATATCTCGAGGAACGCTTTCCCGAGCCCGCCTTTCTGCCCGCATCTGCGGCCGATCGGGCCGAAGTGCGCCGCCTCGTCCAGTGGTTTCTGGTCAAGTGCACGCATGAAGTGACCCGTCTCGTCGTTTCGGAAAAGTTTCTGAAACGCTTCCTCAAGCTCGGCGAGCCGGACAGCCGGTCGATCCGCGCCGCGCACCGCAATCTGAAGACCCACCTTGCCTATATCGCCCATCTCGTCGAGCGGCGGCACTATCTGGCCGGCCGCCATGTCAGCCTTGCCGATGTCGCGGCTGCCGCCAATCTCTCGGTCCTCGACTATTTCGGCGACATCGACTGGTCCGCTCATCCATTGGTGAAGGACTGGTATATGCGGATGAAATCGCGCCGCGGCGTGCGGTCCGTACTTGCCGAACGGGTCGCCGGCTTGCAACCGCCGCGTCATTACGACCGCCCGGATTTCTGAAGGCCATGGCTGAAACCGCGCAATGCTCCTCAGGGTCGGCAGACGAAGATGAGCAGTCGGCCGCGCTGCTCGCGGCCATCCGCAGACAGGCGCACGCGCTCGGCTTCGATGCGCTCGGCGTTGCCGACCCGGCCGCCGTCCTGGGCGCGGGCCGGCATCTGAAGGAGGCGATTGCGCAGGGCTGGCATGGCGAGATGGACTGGCTTGCCGAACGTGCCGAGGAACGTGCCGATCCGCGCCGGCTGTGGGCGGAGGTGCGCTCGGTGCTGATGCTCGGAGTCAATTACGGGATCGCCGGCGATCCGCTCGCCGAACTTGCTGATTCGAAGATGGCCGCCATCTCGATCTATGCGCGGCGCAAGGACTATCACACTATCATCCGCAAGCGGCTGAAGCAGGTGGCCGGCTTCATCACGGATCGCACCGGCGGTGCGGTCAAGGTCTTCGTCGATACCGCGCCGGTAATGGAAAAGCCGCTCGCCGAGGCCGCCGGTCTCGGCTGGCAGGGCAAGCACACCAACCTGGTCTCGCGAGCATTCGGTTCGTGGCTGTTTCTCGGCGCCATCTTTCTCGACCGCCCGCTGCCCTTCGACCGCCCGATGGGCGACCATTGCGGGCGCTGCCGGCGATGTCTCGAAGCCTGTCCGACGGATGCCTTCGTCTCGGCACGGCAACTCGATGCACGGCGCTGCATCTCGTATCTGACGATCGAACACCGCGGGCCGATCCCGCGTGAACTGCGGCCTTTGATGGGCAATCGGGTGTTCGGTTGCGACGACTGTCTGGCGGTCTGTCCCTGGAACAAGTTCGCGCGTGCCGGCCGCGAGGCGACGCTTGCCGTCCGGCCGCGGCTGAAAGGTCTGCGACTTGCCGATCTCGTACAGCTCGACGAGGAAGGATTCCGCGACCTCTTCGCCGGTACCCCAGTCAAGCGCGCGACCTGGCGCGGCTTCATCCGCAATGTCCTGATCGCGATCGGCAATGCCGGCGACCGCGATCTGCTGGCACTGGTCCGTGAGAAGCTGGAATCGACCGATCCGCTGGTCCGCGGGGCGGCCGTCTGGGCGCTCGCGCGGCTGGCATCCCCCGAAGAGGTGCGCGAGGCGGCAGCGCGCTATGGCAAGTCCGAGCCGGATCCGGCGGTGCGCGAGGAATGGCGGGCCGCCCTCGGCGCCGTCGGCGATTCAACGGATGTCGGACCGGAAGGCTGAACCGCCGTCGGACCCTTTGGCGCACCATTCTTCCCGATCGGCTCGTCTGCACCGCCGTCAAGACCGGCGAGATTGGCGCGCGCCGCCTCGGCCGCCGGGTGCTCGGGCCAGTTGCCGGCGATCTTCAGCCAGTCCCGGCGCGCCTCTTCGAGGCGCCCGCGCAAGGCATTCAGATTGGCCCGTTCCAGCAGCGCATCCGGCCATTCGGTCCGCAGTTCGAGGGCGCGCGTGATATCGCGCGCTGCATCGTCGTAGCGTTCGAGCGCTCGTTCCGCGCTGGCGCGCAGAAGGAAGATTTCAGCACGGTCGGGATCGATCGCTTCCCGGACCCGGGGGTTGGCCGCCGCCAGCTGCAGCGAGACGACCCAGAACGGATGATCACTGAGCTCCAGGATCTGCTCTCGGACGGTGTCCGCGGTGATCCGCTTGAGCGTGCGGCCCAGGAATCTTTCGGTGTCGTCCTGCCACTTCCCGACGAGGTGGGCTGGGCACACGACG
>RFIU01000286.1 GCA_003695555.1 Alphaproteobacteria bacterium | reverse complement strand
GCTGGAGGCGATGAACGGCAAGAGGCAGAAATCGGGGCGAAGACCGCTGATGGGCGTTGACGGCGTCCGCCATCCGTCGGCGGCAACACGCTTGCCGATGGTCGCTGCGCATTTCCGCAGCTTTGCTTTCCGGCGACGGGCGGGCGGAAAGGAGGATGCCCCGGTACGCCTGCCGGCAGCCGGCAGCTTCACCGGCATTTCCTGGGCCGCCTGCGCCCATGCCGCGGATCACAAGACGAAGAGGATGTCATGATCTGGACCGCGTTCGCCTTCTATGTCTTCGCCTTTTTCACGGTGTTTGCGGCCGTGATGGTCATCTTCGCCCGCAATCCGGTGCATTCGGTCCTTTATCTGATCCTCGCATTCTTCAATGCGGCGGCCCTGTTTCTGCTCGCGGGGGCCGAGTTTCTCGCCCTGCTGCTGCTGATCGTCTATGTCGGCGCGGTAATGGTGCTGTTCCTGTTCGTCGTGATGATGCTCGACATCGACTTCGTTGCGCTGCGCGAAGGCTTTGCGCGCTATCTGCCGATCGGGCTCATCATCGGCCTTCTGCTGATCGCCGAGCTGATGGTGGTCGCCACCTCGGCGAGCGTCCTGCCGGGCGCGCCCTTGGACGTGGCGCTGCCGTTCGCGAAATTCATCGGAATGGACAACACTCAGGCACTTGGGACAGTGCTTTATACGGATTTCGTCTATCCCTTCCAGATCGCCGGCCTGATCCTGCTGGTGGCGATGATCGGCGCGATCGTGCTGACTTTGCGTCATCGTCCCGATGCCCGCCGTCAGAAGATCGGCGAACAGGTTCGCCGCGACCCCGCGCGGGCCGTCCGTCTGGTGCATCTCGCACCTGGGGAGGGGCTGGGACAGACGGAAAGCGACTGACCGACGTCCAGGGGGCGGCAAAACGCAAGAAGAACTCGCCGGGCAGGATCATCGCACTGCCAGGAAGAGACCGGAAGAAACCGAAGGAAACGGACGGAAGGCATGATGGAAATCGGCATCAATCACTATCTGGGACTCGGCGCGATCCTTTTCGCGCTGGGCGTCTTCGGCGTCTTCCTCAATCGCAAGAACGTCATCATCATCCTGATGTCGGTCGAGCTGATGCTGCTTGCCGTCAATATCAATTTCGTCGCCTTCTCGGCGGCGCTGCACGATCTTATGGGTCAGGTCTTCACGATGTTCGTGCTGACGGTGGCGGCGGCCGAAGCGGCGATCGGGCTTGCCATTCTGGTCGTCTATTTCCGCAACCGCGGCAGTATCGAAGTCGAAGACATCAATCAGATGCGGGGGTGATCCGCCGATGAACCAGTTTCACGTCATCGTCTTCGGGCCACTCGTCGGTTTCCTGATCGCCGGCCTTTTCGGGCGGCGCATCGGCGACAGGGCCTCGATGCTTCTCACCTCGCTGCTGGTCAGCCTGTCGGCGGTGCTGTCGATCCCGGTCTTCATCGACACGGCCTTCTCGGGTGGGCAGTTCAGTGTTCCGGTGCTCGAATGGGTGCAGGTCGGCATGCTGCATTTCACCTGGTCGCTGCATGTCGATACTCTGACCGCCGTGATGCTGGTGGTGGTCACCGTCGTCTCGTCGCTGGTTCACTGGTATTCGATCGGCTACATGGACGAGGATCCCGACAAGCCGCGTTTCTTCGCCTATCTCTCACTCTTCACCTTCGCGATGCTGATGCTGGTCTCGGCCGACAATCTGGTGCAGACCTTCTTCGGCTGGGAAGGGGTCGGTCTCGCCTCCTATCTGCTGATCGGCTTCTGGTTCAAGAAACCTTCGGCGAACGCCGCCGCGATCAAGGCCTTCGTCGTCAATCGGGTCGGCGATTTCGGCTTCTCGCTCGGCATCTTCGCCCTCTTCATGGTCACCGGATCGGTCGGCTTCGAAAAGATCTTCGCGAAGGTCCCGAGCCTTGCGCAGGCGGACTTCATCTTCCTCGGCCATCAGGCACATGCCCTGACGGTGATCGGCGTGCTGCTGTTCATCGGCGCGATGGGCAAGTCGGCGCAGATTCTTCTGCACACCTGGCTGCCCGATGCGATGGAAGGTCCGACGCCGGTTTCGGCGCTGATCCATGCCGCGACGATGGTCACCGCCGGCGTCTTTCTGGTCGCGCGGATGTCACCGCTCTACGAACATGCGCCGGCAGCCGCCGATCTTGTCACCTTCATCGGCGCAACGACCGCCTTCTTCGCCGCCACCGTCGGTCTCGTGCAGAACGACATCAAGCGGGTGATCGCCTATTCGACCTGTTCGCAGCTCGGCTACATGTTCGTTGCGGCGGGCGTGTCGGCCTATGGCGCGGCGATCTTCCATCTCTTCACCCATGCCTTCTTCAAGGCGCTGCTGTTCCTTGGCGCGGGTTCGGTGATCCATGCCATGCACCATGAGCAGGACATGCGCCGGATGGGCGGCTTGCGGCCGATGATCCCGCTGACCTATCTGATGATGATCGTCGGGACGCTCGCGCTGACCGGTTTTCCGTTAACCGCCGGCTATTTCTCGAAGGACAGCATTATCGAGGCCGCCTTTGCCCATGGCGGATCGATCGGCGAATACGCCTTCGTCATGACGGTAGTGGCGGCAGCCTTGACGTCCTTCTATTCATGGCGGCTGATCTTTCTGACCTTCCACGGGCGGCCGAGGGCCAGCGAGGAAGTTCTGGCCCATGTTCACGAAAGTCCGGCGGTGATGACCATCCCGCTGATGGTGCTGGCGGCAGGTGCCCTGTTCGCCGGTTGGGGTTTTCACGAATTCTTCGTCGGCGAGGCACGCGGCGAGTTCTGGAACGGGGCGCTGGCAGCAGGCGGTGGCAGGGTCCTGGACCATATCCACCATCTGCCTTGGACGATCACCTATCTGCCGACGGTGATGATGGTGCTCGGCTTCGTGATCGCCTTCTGGTTCTATCTCGCCAATCCGGCCGTGCCCGTGGCGCTTGCGCAGCGGATGAACGGGCTCTACCGCTTCCTGCTCAACAAATGGTACTTCGACGAGCTCTATGACCTGCTCTTCGTGCGGCCCGCCTTTCGGATCGGCCGGGCGCTGTGGAAGATCGGCGACGGCCGGATCATCGACGGTCTGGGTCCTGACGGCGTCGCCCGCGCGGTGATGGCGGGCGCGGCGCGCATACGCCGCATTCAGACCGGCTGCATCTACACCTATGCCTTCGCCATGCTGATCGGCGTCGTTCTGCTCGTCGCCACCGTCATGCTCGCCGAGAGGGGATTTTGAACCATGATGGCTGACTGGCCCTTGCTGAGCACGCTGCTCGTCGTCCCGCTCTTCGGGGTGGTGCTCATCCTGCTGATCCGCGGCGAGAGCGACCAGGTCGAGCGCAACACCCGGCATGTCGCGCTCTATGCGACACTGGTCGATCTGCTGCTGGCGCTGCTGCTCTGGGCGCGTTTCGATCCGACGGCGCCGGGTTTCCAGTTCGTCGAGGATCATCCCTGGATCGGCGAGACGATCCGTTTCAAGCTCGGCGTTGACGGCATCTCTCTGTTCTTCGTCGTGCTGACCGCCTTCTTGATGCCGATCTGCATTCTGGCAAGCTGGAAGTCGATCACCCGGCGGGTGCGCGAGTACATGATCGCCTTCCTGCTGATGGAAACGCTGATGATCGGCGTCTTTTCGGCGCTCGATCTGTTCGTCTTCTACATCTTCTTCGAAGGTGGTCTGATCCCGATGTTCCTGATCATCGGAATCTGGGGCGGCGAACGGCGCGTCTATGCGGCCTACAAGTTTTTTCTCTATACCCTTGCCGGTTCGGTGCTGATGCTGGTGGCGGTGCTCTACATGTATCTGACGGCCGGCACCGCTGACATTCCGACCCTGATGGCGCAGGCGAACTTCCCTGCCGGGGTGCAGACCTGGCTGTGGCTTGCCTTTTTCGCCTCCTTTGCGGTCAAGACGCCGATGTGGCCGGTTCATACCTGGCTGCCGGATGCGCATGTCGAGGCACCGACCGCGGGCTCCGTCATCCTCGCCGGCGTGCTGCTGAAGATGGGTGGCTATGGATTCCTGCGCTTTTCTCTGCCGATGTTCCCGGTCGCCAGTGTCGAGCTCGGGTGGTTGATTTTCGGTCTTTCCGTGATTGCCGTAATCTATACCTCGCTCGTCGCGCTGGCGCAGGAGGACATGAAGAAGCTGATCGCCTATTC
>RFIU01000285.1 GCA_003695555.1 Alphaproteobacteria bacterium | reverse complement strand
CATCGTGCGCTGGAGCGCCGATGTCGATCACGAACGCCGGGTCGCGATCTTCGACCTTCTCGAGCGCAATGTCTTCGAACCGGTGATGCCGATGCCCGGTGGCTATCGGGGTCCGTTTCGCCTGCATCTCGGGATTTCGGAAGGTCGCCTGGTCTTCGAGCTGAAGGACGAGGACGATCGTTATCTGGAATCCTTCCGGCTTGCGCTGACCCCCTTCCGGCGGATCGTCAAAGAGTATTTTCAGGTCTGTGAGAGCTATTACGCCGCCATTCGTTCGGCGAGCCCGCAACAGATCGAAGCGATCGACATGGGCCGGCGCGGATTGCACAATGAGGGTTCCGAGCTGCTCCGTGACCGGCTTGCCGACAAGGTGCATATCGATCCGGAAACCGCCCGTCGCCTGTTCACCCTCATCTGCGTACTGCACATCCGGCAATAGGCTGCAGGCGGAGGTTTTCGCGTTCCATGCTTGCATTTGCGGGCCGAGCGCCGCATCTATGACACAAATCGCGCCTTCGTTTCCCGGCAAGGGGAGCGAGGAAGCGGTTGTTTACATGCATGAAGGACAGATACGGGAAACCCCATGGCGAAGGAAGAAGTTCTCGAAATGCGCGGCACGGTGACGGAGGTGCTGCCGAATGCGATGTTTCGGGTCAAGCTCGAAAACGGACACGAGATCCTCGGCCATACCGCCGGCAAGATGCGCAAGAACCGCATCCGGGTGCTGGCTGGCGACGAGGTGCTGGTCGAGCTGACCCCCTATGATCTGACCCGTGGCCGCATCACCTATCGCTTCAAGTGAATTCATCTTTTCCGCAAACAGAGAATCCCGGAGGGCAGCCGGCCATTGCGAGGTTGGTGCTGGCATCCGCCTCGCCGCGCCGGTGTGAACTGTTGACGCGAATCGGCCTGCCACCCGATGTGGCAAGTGCGGCCGAGATCGACGAGACGCCGCGGCGTGCCGAACTGCCCCGCGTTCTTGCGCAGCGTCTGGCGCGCACCAAGGCCGAAGCGGTCGCACGGGAACATGAAGGCGACTTCGTGCTCGCCGCCGATACGGTCGTGGCCGTCGGTCGCAGGATTCTGCCCAAGCCGGCAGATCTCACGCAGGCGCAGGCCTGTCTGCGGCTGCTTTCGGGGCGCGGGCATCGTGTCTTCACCGGACTTGCCCTGATCCGTCCCGACCGAGAGTGCGTCTCTCGCATCGTCGAGACCCGCGTCGTCTTCAAGCGGCTTTCCGAAGAGGAACGCGAACTCTATCTTGCGAGCGGTGAATGGAGCGGCAAAGCGGGTGGCTATGCGATCCAGGGGCTGGCCGAGATATTCGTACGCCGGCTCGTCGGTTCCTGGAGCAATGTCGTCGGCTTGCCGCTCGCCGAAACCGTGGCGCTGCTCGCCGGCAACGGCTTTCCCGTCCACGCCCGCATCCGCGCCCGCCTGGCGGCCGGCGATGCGGCGGATGCGTGAGGCCGGCATGCAGCGGCTGTTGATTTCCTGCTGGCCCGGCGAGTGTCGGGCGGCACTGCTCGATGCGGCAGGTAGGCTCAATCGGCTTCTCGTTCATCGTGACCATCACCCTGCGAGCGGTGCCGTGCATCTGGCGCGTACCCGCGCCACAGCGCCGGATGCGAGCGGCGCCTTTCTCGATCTCGGTGGGGGAATCACGGGGTTCCTGAAGCGTCGCGCGCGCAGTCGTCTGCCGGCCGAAGGGGCGATGGAACGCGTGCAGATCCAGTCCTTCGATCCGGCAGAGCCCGGCAAGGCGGTGCGCGTTGCGCGCCATATCCTGCTGGAGGGACGCTATCTTGATCTCGATCCCGAACGACGCGGGGTGATGTTCGAGCGTATCGATGACGAAGGGATGCCCCCCCTTTCAAGTCAGCGACGCCAAGGACTTGAAGCCGCACTTTCTTCGATCGGGGAACGCATTGGCGTCCGCCTGAAACGCGCTGCGGCCGCGGTGGACGAGGATGTGGCGGCCGCCGAGGCCGCCCGGCTCGATGGCCATTGGCGGATGGTCGAGGCGGCGATGCGTTCTTCCTCACGTCAGGCGCGCCGGATTCTGGCCGGTCCCGATGGTCTGATGCGTGCGGTCCTGATGCTTGAGGGCGCGACTCCCGACGAGATCCGGATCGAGCATCCCGCCGTCATGGCCGGCGCGATCCGCAGCTTCTTCGCGCGTTATCCGGATCTTGCCGATCGACTCGCAGCCCACCGCGAATCGACCCCATTGTTCGAGGCCTTCGGGGTCGAGGACCGGATCGCGACCCTGATCGATGGAGACTGGCCGATCGAAGGCGGTGGCGCCCTTCATCTGGAACGCGCCCGTCTCGGCTGGGTGATCGACGTCGATGCGGTCGCCCGCACGGCCCGGGGTGATCGGCAAGGACTGCTTGCCGGGCTTTCGACCCGGGCGGCGCAGACGGCCGCGGATCTCGTCCGGATGCTCGATCTCGGCGGGCTGATCGTGATCGATTTCCCGACCCTTTCCGAGCCGAAGGCGAGACGCAAGCTCGCCGAGCATCTTGCGCAGGCGCTGGCCGATGATCCGCTGCGGCCCGATTGCGCCGGGCTCAACCGACACGGCATCGCCAGCATCGCGCGCACCAGACGTGGCGTGGCGACGGCTTCGCTGCTCGGCCTGCCCGGGGTTCCGTCTTTCTTGCACGAAGAAGCGCATCTGTTCGAGGATCTTCGCCGTCTGGCGGGCAAGGCCCGTCACGTGAGGACGGGCGAACCGCTCGAGCTGGCGGTCGGTCCGTCCGCCCGACGCCGGCTCACCGATGGCGGCCTGCTTGATCGCTGGGCCGAGGCGCTCGGCGTCGGGATCCGGCTCGTCGGCAGCCGGGACGGAGGAATACAGGGAGAGGCGTCATGAGCGGAACATCATCGAAGGATGCGGCGCGCTCTGAACAGGATCCGTCATCGGCGGGCAAACGCCGTCGCTGTGCGATCTGCGGCCGGCCCAGCGATCCGCGCCATGCGCCATTCTGCTCGCGGCGCTGTCAGTTGATCGACCTGAAGCGCTGGTTCGGCGAGGAATACCGACTGCCGGCGGACGAGAGCGAACGCCGCCTGCCAGGCGGATCGGAAGAAGGCGAAAACTGATCTGCACGCCGCTCGTGCGTTTTCGTCCAATGCAAATCCCGTCCTGGCGTTTTCGCCTCTTGCCAGTGCCCCGGCCATTTCCTATAAGGCGCGTCGCGCGCACCCCCGGTGGGGCGATCCTCACGTCGATCATGCGTGTTCGGGGACGAACGATATCTGTCTTCGCCCCCGTGCCCAGGTAGCTCAGTTGGTAGAGCAGCGGACTGAAAATCCGCGTGTCGGTGGTTCGATTCCGCCCCTGGGCACCATCTTTTCTTTCTCCAATCGTCCCCGTCGAACGCCATGATCAGGGCAGAAAACCGGCCGCAGCGGACAGCGAGGCGCATTCCTGCCTGGTTACAGGCCGGAATTCTGACTGCTGTCGATCCGTTGGAAGATCCGCGAGTTGACGCGCATGCAGAATCGAGACAGACATGCCCTGCCTTGACGAGAAGGAGGCCGAAGCCGGCATGCGCGGGGATGCGGAAGAGTTCCGCAACAAGGGGGGAACGCCATGTGAGGGCGGGCAGATAGGCGGGGCGGCGGGCGAACATGGGATCATGCGACCGCAGCAGCATGATGCCACTGTCAATCGCTCCTCTCAGATTCCGAGCCGCGTCCCCCGCACGGTGCCGTCCTGACGGTAAGCGCGAGTCCCGCATGCTCGGCGAGCGCGGCAATGATGGCGGCGAGATTGTTCGCGTGCGGGTTGCCCTTAGCGGACAGCATGCGCATCAGACTCTTCGGCGACTTGCCGAGCCGCCGGCCGAGCTCCTCGAAGCCGATGGTGCCTTTGACGAAATCCCGCAGCATCAGCTGCGCGGTTAACGAGTCGCCCTCGCAAAAATCGCGAACCGCACCGGCGAGCACGGCCCGCCAAGCCTCACAACGGAATATTGTCGTGCTTTTTCCAGGGGTTTTCGAGCTTCTTCGTGCGCAGGAAGCGCAGGCCTCGGCAGATGCGCCGTCGCGTGGAGTGCGGCATGATGACATCATCGATGAAGCCGCGCGAGGCCGCGACGAAGGGATTGGCGAAGAGTTTCTCATATTCCGCCTGATGGCGGGCGAGCTTTTCCGGGTCGTCCTTGTCGGCGCGATAGAGGATCTCGACCGCGCCCTT
>RFIU01000284.1 GCA_003695555.1 Alphaproteobacteria bacterium | reverse complement strand
GCCATGATCAGATGGATGCCGGCGGCGCGCGCCATCTGGGCGAGCCGTTGGACGGTCGCCTCGACGTCCTTTCCGGCGACCAGCATCAGGTCGGCCATCTCGTCAATGACGACGACGATCATCGGCAGCGGCTCGAAGTCGAACTCCTCCTCCTCATAGAGCGGTTCGCCGGTCTGTTCGTCGAAGCCGACCTGGACGCGGCGGGTCAGCGGCTCGCCCTTACGACGCGCCTTGGCGAGGCGATCGTTGTAGGCGACGAGATTGCGCACCCCCAGCCGGGCCATCGCCCGATAGCGCTCCTCCATCTCGTGCACCGCCCATTTGAGCGCCACCACCGCCTTCTTCGGTTCGGTCACCACCGGGGTCAGCAGATGCGGGATGCCCTCGTAGATCGAAAGCTCCAGCATCTTGGGATCGACGAGGATCAGGCGACATTCCTCGGGCGTGAGACGGGCGAGCAGCGAGAGGATCATCGCATTGAGCCCGACCGACTTTCCCGAGCCGGTGGTGCCGGCGACCAGCAGATGCGGCATGGAGGAAAGATCAACGACCACCGGTTCGCCGCCGATGTCCTTGCCGAGGGCAAGCGGCAGTCGCGCCTTCGCGCGCTCGAAGATCCGGCTTTCGAGGATTTCGCGCAGATGGACCGGCTCGCGGCGGGAATTGGGCAGCTCGATGCCGATCGCGTTGCGGCCGGGAACCACCGCGATACGGGCCGAAATCGCGCTCATCGAACGGGCGATGTCCTCGGCCAGACCGATGACCCGTGCCGATTTGGTGCCCGGCGCCGGCTCGAGCTCGTAGAGGGTGACGACAGGGCCGGGCCGGATATGGCGAATTTCGCCCTGAATTCCGTATTCCTCGAGCACGGATTCGAGCAGTCGGGCATTGGCCTCCAGCGCCTTGGGCGACAGCCGGTGCGCCGGATCGGACGGTGGCGGCGCATCGAGCAGATCGAGCGGCGGCAGTTCGAAGCCGCGCTCACGGAACAGCTTTCCCTGCCGCTCACGAACCGCCCGCTCGCCGCCGCGATTGGGGACGCGGGTAGTGATCTTCGGGCCCGTGCGGTTCTTGCGGCTGCTTGTTGTGGTTGCCTTGCGCCGCTTCGTTCCACCACCGGCGCGGCGCCTGGTGCGGGAATTCTTCCCTTTCGACCGATGCCCGGCAAACTGCCCGGCGAGGGCAAGAAGAGGCCATGCCGCACGGCGTAGCAGCGTGACGATCGCGCGAGCGATGGCCCTCCATTCCGGCATGTCGAGGCCGAACGCATGGATTATGGCGACGAGGCCCAGCGCGAGGCTGGTCAAAAACGGGGTCAGACTTCCCGGCTCGATCTTCCAGCGGGCGAAGAAGCCGACAACCAGATGCTGAAGGACCGCACCGAGCAGGCCGCCGGGCCGCTCGACACCGGAAAAGGCCGCCGGCACCTCGCCGAAGAAGGCTGCCGCCAGCGCCAGAAAGGAAAGGGCAAAGGGCCAGACGGCGAGACGCAGGGCCAGCGCACGCACCTTGCGCCCGGCCAGCCATTTGATGCCCCAGACCGCCGGCACCAGCAGAACGACCGGAGCAACGAGGCCGAGGGTTTCAGTCAAGAAGCCGGCAAGCTGCGCGCCGGGACGACCCAGCCAGTTGTGCACCGGCCCGGCGGTGGCATGGTTGAAGTCGGGATCGAGCGGCGAATGACTCCACAGCGCCAGCGCCGCTGCACCCACCAGTGCCAGCAGCACCAGCCCGCACGTTCGCCGGCCGGCCTCGGCCAGCCAGCTCCGCAGAGCCGCCGGCAGCAGAGGGCGCCGTTTTTCCCTTGCAGACGCGCCTTTGGTCACTCGTCCGTCCTCTCATCCTCGCGGTTCTTGGGAACAAAAGTAAAACAAGCCGCCCGCCATGAAAAGGCCTCGCAGAACGCAGAAACCGCCACCGACGCACAAGGTGGCGCGCGGGGCGGTCCGGAGGCCGAAAAAAGGCTCCGCACGGCTGTCGTGGCCATTCGGGTCTTGGCGGTCGGGTATGCTGTCTCCTTCTCCGCCGGCGCCGGCGGCGGTACGGATCCTAGAGGTCGTAAGCGCGCTCGTCGTGGAGCGTGAGGTCGAGGCCCTGCACTTCACCTTCAACATCGACGCGCAGGCCGATCGTCCGATCCAGCAGCTTCAGCAATACGAAGCTCAGGACCGCGTCATAGATGATCGTCACGATGACGGCGAGCGCCTGAACGGCGAGCTGACGGCCGATGGTGACGCCATCCGCGAGGCCGACGCCGCCAAAGGATGCGGCGGCGAAGACACCGGTCAGCAGAGCGCCGACGATTCCGCCCGTCGCATGCACGCCGAAGGCATCGAGCGCGTCGTCATAACCGAAGCGCGGCTTCAGCCGGGTAACCGCCAGATAACAGACCAGTGCCGCGACCGTACCGATCGCGAGCGCGCCCGAAATGCCGATGAAGCCGGAAGCCGGTGTGATCGCGACGAGCCCGGCGACGGCTCCCGAGGCGATGCCAAGCGCGCTCGGCTTGCCGTGGACGATCCATTCGGCGAACATCCAGGTCAGTGCCGCCGCTCCGGTCGCCACCTGCGTGACGGCGAGCGCCATGCCGGCGGTGCCATCGGCGGCAAGTCCGCTGCCAGCATTGAAGCCGAACCAGCCGACCCACAGCATCCCGGCGCCGGTGAGGGTGAGCATCAGACTGTGAGGCCACATCGGCGTTTTCGGCCAGCCGCGCCGCGGTCCGACGACAAGGGCGGCGACGAGGCCTGCGATGCCGGCATTGATGTGGACCACCGTGCCGCCGGCGAAATCGAGTGCGCCGAGATCGCTGAGCCAGCCGCCGCCCCAGACCCAATGGGCGACGGGGAAATAGACGAGGCTCACCCACAGGGCCGAGAAACATAGTACGGCAGAGAACTTCATCCGCTCAGCGAAGCCGCCGACGATCAGCGCCGGCGAGATGATCGCAAAGGTGAGCTGAAACATCGCGAAGACGGACTCGGGAATGCTGCCGAAAAGCGTCTCGGGCAGGACGCCGGCCATGAAGGCCTTGCCCCAGCCTCCGACCCAGGCCTGCAGTGTTCCACCGTCGGAAAAGGCGAGCGAATAGCCGTAAGCCACCCACAGCACGGTGACCATCGCGGTGATCGCGAAGCACTGCATCATCACCGAAAGCGCATTTTTCGCCCTCACCATACCGGCATAGAAGAGCGAAAGCCCCGGCACCGTCATGAACAGGACGAGCGCCGTCGAAACCAGCATCCAGGCGGTATCGCCTGAGTTCAGGGCGGATGATTCGCCCGCCGCCCATGCCGCATCCGGCACCATCAGCACCATGCCGAAGCCAATTGCCGCACCGGCCGTTGTCGCCGCCAGCGGAAATCTCCAGCGAAACTTCATCCGACCCTCTCCGAATTGTTACGATCCAGATCATGCCGGCGCACCGCCGCGGGGATTCGCGATTCCGTGCTCGCACACCGGTTCGTGGCACGCCCGCCCGACGACCTGTCGGAAATCCAGGAAACCGGGCGTGCTGCATTGCAGCATTCAGGAAGCGTGCCAGCCGTCGGAAATCCCTGCCGAAGTAAGCGTCGGATCCTGCCCCACTCCTTCGGCAATGCCCATTTTCCGGGCAACTGCCGAAGATGCCGGCATGCCGCACGGTGCAGGGGGGCGGTTTTCGGTTTCGCTCACCGCTGGACAGTCGATGGTTGCCGTTATAGGGAAGGTGGCTGCATCGAGATGACGCAAGGAGGCGGAGATGACAGAGGAGACGGTGCCCCGTCCCGATCGACCGACGCCCCTTCATCGCGTGGATGTCGCCGTCGTCGGTGGCGGCCTCGTCGGTCTGACGGTTGCCATCGGACTGGCCGAGGCCGGCCTTGAGGTGGCGGTGATCGACCGCGCCGCACCGGCGGACCAGACGTTGCCGGCCTTTGACGGCCGGGCGAGCGCGATCGCCCATGCCTCGGTCCGGCTGCTCGAAACGCTCGGCATCTGGCGGCATGTCGCCGACCATCAGCCGATCGAACAGATCCGCGTCTCGGATGGAAATTCGCGCCTGCATCTGCATTTCGATGCCGCCGAGCTCGGCGACGGCCCATTGGGCGAGATGGTCGAGAATCGGCACCTTCGACTCGCCCTCTTCCGGCGTGCCGCCGAGATCAAGACGCTGCACCTCTTTGCCCCCGTCGATCTTTGCGCGATCGAACATGCACCCGGCCGCGTCACCCTTCGCCTTGCCGACGGCAGCACGATCGCGGCGGCACTGCTGATCGGTGCCGACGGCCGGGCAAGCCGAGTGCGCCGACAGGCCGGGATCCGCCACTTCGGCTGGTCCTATGGCCAGCAGGGCATCGTCGCCACCATCCGTCATGAGTTGCCCCATGGCGGCATCGCCCATGAACGTTTCCTGCCATCAGGCCCATTCGCCATCCTGCCGCTGACCGATCACCGCTCCTCGCTCGTCTGGACGGTGCGCGACCGCGAGGCGGATGCCGCCTTCGGCCTTCCCGCTGCGCTATTCGAAGAGGCGATCCGCCGCCGGGTCGGCGGGTTCCTGGGGCGTATCGCCGTAGAGGGCAGACGCTGGCGCTATCCTCTCGGTCTGCAGCTCGCCGAACGCTATGTCGCGCCACGCACGGCGCTGGTCGGCGATGCCGCGCATGGCGTTCATCCGATCGCCGGTCAGGGGCTCAATCTCGGCCTGCGCGATGCCGCCGCCCTGATCGAAGTGCTGGTCGAGGCCGCGCGCCTCGGCGAGGATCCCGGCGACGAGCTGGTGCTGGCACGCTATCAGCAGTGGCGGCGCTTCGACAATGTCCTGCTCGCCTGTGTTACCGACGGCCTCAACCGTCTCTTCTCGAACGATATCACGCCGATCAGAATCGCCCGCGACCTGGGGATGGAGGTGACCGGACGCATCGGTCCCGCGCGCCGCTTTCTGATGCGTCATGCACGCGGCACGGTCGGTCGTCTGCCGCGACTGCTTCAGGGCCTTCCGGTCTGAGCGTCGAACGTTGTCGAAGCCGGGAACCGATGATCGCGATAGCGGCGCGTCGTCTCGTAGCGGAAGGACGGGAACAGGAAGGGCTTGACGTCGATGGCAAGTCGCTCTTCCAGCAGAATCGGCCTGCCCTGCGCATCACGCCCGAAACGCTCGTCCGCCTCACCGTCCCGGATCTTCACCAGCCAACTGAGCGAAGCGGGGGCCCGCAGTCGCAGCCGGGCACGCGCCACATGCGGGCCAAGGGCATCGCAGGCGACATCAAGCACGCCGCGGATCAGCGCCGAGAGATCCTCGCCCTTCAGGATCAGGCTCCCCGGCCCCAGCCTCGCGATCGCGATCCGCCAGCGGACATCCGCCTCCGTCGGTGGCGCCCCGCCGGCGCTTTCGTCCGGGGACCGGATCGCGGCCTTGCCCATGGGGTGCACGGCGGCGATTTCGCCCTGGAGATATCGGGCGATCAGGCCGTAGCTGCCGGGCGGGCCATCATGGGCCAGCTTTTCGGCCCGGCGCCGCGCCTTGCGGGGGGAAACCGG
>RFIU01000283.1 GCA_003695555.1 Alphaproteobacteria bacterium | reverse complement strand
TTCGGTGCGCCGTCTGAAGGCGCCGGACAAGGATTATCACCATCTCGTCGCGGCCGCCGCCAATGCCAAGGCGCTGTTGGAGCGTGGCGTACTGGTCAACGCCGGCGCCCATGGTCAGCGCGAGGGGCTCGGCATGCACTGGGAGATCCGGGCGATGGTGATGGGCGGCATGAGCCCGATGGAGGCGCTCGCCACCGCGACCATCAATCCGGCGCGCTACATGGGCTTCGACAAGGATCTCGGCTCCATCGAACCCGGCAAGCTCGCCGATCTGCTGGTCATCGACGGCGATCCGCTAGCCGACATCGGTGTGAGCGATCGGCTGGTTCATGTGCTGCAGAACGGCCGCTTGTATGCGGAGCCGACGATGGCCGAGACGGTGACGGGCACGCATCGCCCGGCGCCCCTCTATTGGCAGCAACGCTGAAGGTACTCCGCTTGCCCGCAAGCATGCCGTCGCTCGCCAGAGACGCTTGGCGGGCGGCATGGGCACCGCTAAGCTGCCTGTCACGAGTAGAAGGATCATCGGTGAAGGGCAGAAGAATGGGCGGATGGCGCACAATGGTCTGGCTGTCGCTCCCGGGTCTCGCGATACTGCTCGCCGGCGCCGGGCTTCCGACGGCACGAGCGTTGGCTCAGGAGCCGCCGTCGGTGGTTGACGGCATGAAGTCATGTCTGGCCGTTGCCAAGCGCAAGCGACGCCTTGAATGCTTTGAGCGACTGGCCCGTGAGACGATCGAACGCGCCACAAGACAGGCACGCGTTCCGCCCGCAAACCCGGAGCCGGTGACGTCCACCCCCGCTGAGCCGGCGTCACCCGTTGCTGCACATGCAGCCACCCGCTCGCCAGCCGGGAAAGGGGCAAGGACGGCAGCGGACAAAGAGGGGGCGCCCCCGACCCCCGTCGCATCCCCCGACAAGGCTGTGCCGGTTCCCTCAGGGGCCGATCGTGAAACGGCGGTGCGCAAACGCTATGGTCTGAAGGAGAGCCATCGCGACGAGCCGCGGCATCTTGAGATCGTCATCACCGCTGCCTGGCCGGATGCCCGCGGCCGTTGGAATTTCGAAACCGCCGATGGTCAAATCTGGCGGCAACGCGACAGAGAACGCGTCCGGCTGACCCGCCTGCCGGTGAAGGCGCGCATCGAGAAGTCGCTGTTCGGCAGTTATTTTCTGGATATCACAGGGGTCCCGAGCGATATCCGTGTCGAGCGGCGCAAGTAGCGGTCGGTGGAATGAGCGATCAGCGTTACAGCCGCGTACTTCGGGTGCCCCGGGAATTTTCAGCGACGAAGGATAAAGGGCAGCGGGCCCGCCCCGTCCGGGCGCTGGTGCTCGCCGGGACACGGGCCGAGGGGGATCCGCTGGTCGCTGCCTCCGGCAAGCCGGCCAAGGCGCTGGTTCCGGTCGCGGGACGGCCGATGCTGGCTTGGGTGGTCGAATCGCTGTTGAATGCACGCATTCAACCACCGGTCACCGTGGCGGTGCCGGGCGATATTGATCAGAACGTCTTCCGGGATGCCCTGCCCGAGAATTTGCGTGCTCAGGTAAGTCTGGTCCCGGCCGCCGGCGGGCCGTCGGCAAGCGTTCTCTCGTCTCTTGAGGGGCGGGCAGCTGAAGCGCCGGCGCTGCTGGTGACCACCGCCGACAATCCGCTGCTGCGGAGCGAGACGGTGAATGCCTTTCTTGAGGCCGCCGAGCCTGCCGAAGGTTTCGACGCCTTCATCGCGCTGGTACCGGCGGCGCTTGTCCGCGCGGCCTTTCCGGCGCGTCCCTCCACCTTCTATCGATTTCGCGATTGTGCGGTTTCCGGCGCCAATCTGTTTCTCTTCCGAACCACCCGTGCGCGCGCCGTCGCCGCTTTCTGGCGGCGCCTCGAAGCGCATCGCAAGAGCCCGCTCAAGATGGCCCGACAACTGGGGATCGCCACCCTGCTGGCCTATCGTTTCGGATGGCTGACCCTGGACGCAGCCCTCGAGCGGCTGGGCGAGCGCACCGGATGCGCGCTCGGCGCGGTGCTGCTGAATGACGCCGAGGCCGCCGTCGATGTGGACACGATCGACGATCTTTCCCTGGTCGAACCCCTGCTGCTCGCGCGCGCCGCCAAGCTATCCATTCCCGCCTGAAGCGGGGCCTGCCTTTCTTTGGGCGATCCAGGCCTTGACCTTGGCTTCCAGCACGGCCATCGGTACCGCCCCGTCGCCGAGCACGACATCATGGAACTCCTTGATGTCGAAGCTGTCGCCGAGCTCACGCCGCGCCTCTTCACGCAGTTCAAGAATCTTGAGCTGGCCGAGCTTGTAGCCGAGCGCCTGACCCGGCCAGGCCATGTAGCGCTCGATCTCGGGAACCACTTCTGACTGGTCCGAGCCGGTCACCGAATACATGTAGTCGATCGCCTTTTCGCGTGACCAGCGCTTGGCATGCATGCCGGTATCGACGACAAGGCGCACGGCCCGGAACAGCTCATCTTGCAGGCGACCGAGATTGCCCAGCGGATCATCCTTGTAAAGCCCCATCTCGGCGGCTAATCGCTCCGCATAAAGCGCCCAGCCTTCGGTAAAGGCGTTGAAGGGGGCGAGCTTGCGCATCAGCGGCAGATCGCCGGCGTTCATCTGTATCGAGATCTGGAAGTGGTGGCCCGGCACCGCCTCGTGATAGGTCAGGGTCTTCAGGCTCCACTTCGGCCAGGCCTTCATGTCGCGCAGATTGATCCAGTAGATGCCCGGGCGCTTGCCGTCGATCGAGGGATTGGTATAGAAGCCGCCGGCTTCCCCGGCCTCGGAGAATTTCGGGATGCGGCGGATTTCCAGCTTCTGAGGCGGGATCGTCGCGAACCACCCAGGCACACGCGCATTCACTTCCTTTACCAGCGTGCGCAGATAGTCGAGAATCTCCTCACGCCCCCTGTCCGTGTCGGGGAAGAGATAGCGCGGATCCTCTCCGAGCTTGACCATCCGTTCGCCGACACTTCCCTCACGATAGCCGAGCGAACGCAGGATCGCATCCATCTCCTTGCTAATCCGGTCCACCTCCTTCAGACCGATGTCGTGAATCTCGTCGGGTGAGAGAGTCGTGTCGCCGAGCATTCGCACCGAATGGGCGTAGAAGCGCTCGCCATCGGGTTGCGCCCAGACACCGGCTTGCGCTCGCCCGCGCGGCAGCAGGCTGACGAGAACCGCCTTCAGGTCCGCATAGGCCGGATAGACGGCGTACGAGAGGGCGTCTTCGGCTTCGTGGAGCCAGGCGGCACGGCGATCGGCCGAAAGACCGGGAATCGTCGTGATCTTGCGGGCGAGTGCCAGATAGAGCGGATTGCGCTTCGGCGGTTCGGCAATGAAATTGGCGACCGGCTTCAGGCTGCGCTCGATCAGAATGCGCGGCGGGACCGCACCGATCGCGGCATCCGCCTCGATCTTGGCGATGATCCCGGCGAAGGCGTTCCGGAAGCCGGCAAGGCGGGCGATATAGTCGCGCACGTCCTCCTCGCTCTTCAAACGCTGCTGCGTCTGCATCAGCTTCGGAATGTCGAGATGCGGTCCGCTGATCTGTGAGACGACATAGGGGACATGCCCGAAGTAGCTGTCGATCAGTCCGTATTCGATGGCCGGGGCGCCGGCGTAATAGCGGAAGACCTGTTCGACGACATCAAGATCGACGCGGGTTTTCGGCTTCAGGCCGGCACGAGAGATGCGCGAGAGGTGATCCGCGGCCGTACGGGCGACCGCCCGTACATGGTCGAAACCGGCCGGTGAATAATCGGTGAGGCGATCGTTATAGGGGCCGCCAGCATCTTCTTCGGGCAGGTCGTTGAAGCTAGCAAGCAGCGGCTGAGTTGCGAGAAATGCACGGGTTTCCTCATCCAGCACGGTGCGTGCCCCGGCATCATCGAGAAGCAGCGGCGGCTTGGCCTGTTTCGCCTCCTCGGCAAGCGCCGTGTTCGCATCGCTTGCGCGATGGGCATCGGCCTTCCCATCATCGGGTGCCGGGCCGCAGGCGACCAGAGCGAAAATGAGCGCAAGGGCGGAAAGTCCCGGCGTGCGTACGAGGGGCAAGGACGGAAGGCTGACGATGGTCATGATGCGGTCCTCATGCTGCTTCTTGTGATGGTTCGTCGCGCCGATGCGATCGGTTCGGCAGGAAACGGCTTCATGGGGGGCGCTGTCAATGCATCCCTGCAATTCGTCTGCCGAGCGGCCTTATTCATAGCGCAGCGCATCGATCGGATTCTGACGGGCCGCCTTTCGCGCCGGGTAGAAGCCGAAAAAGATGCCGAAGATCGCCGAGAAGCCGACGGCGATGAAGATGATCGGCAGATCGACCTGTGCCGGCCAGCCGGCGAAGCGGGCGATCGCCCGTGCCAAGGTGATACCGAGCAGCACGCCGATCATGCCGCCGATCGCGCTGAGCACCACCGCTTCGACGAGGAACTGCGAGAGGATATCGCGCCGGCGCGCACCGAGCGCCATGCGAAGGCCGATCTCTCGAGTACGCTCGGTGACCGAGACCAGCATGATGTTCATGATCCCGATCCCCCCGACAACCAGCGAGATCGATGCGATCGAGCCCAGCAGCATGCTGAAGATGGTTGTCGCCTGGTCGCCGAATTCCTGCATCTGGGCGGTATTGACGATGCGAAAGGGATCGTCGGCGCCGGCGCGAACATGCTTGCGTTCGCGCAGGATCTCACGAATGCGTCTTTCGACGAGCGGAATGTCGGCGCGGCTTTGCGCCTCGACGAAGATCGTATTGACGGCATCCGCCCGGCCGCGGCGCTGGCCGAGCAGGCGTTTGGTCGCCGTGGTGATCGGCACGATGACGACGTCATCCTGATCGCTGCCGAAACCGGATTGTCCCTTCTTCTTCAGAACGCCGACGATCTTCAGCGGTGTGCGATTGACGCGGATCGTCGCCCCGACGGCCAGCGATTCGCCGAACAGCTCCTCGACGACGCGTGCGCCGAGCACCGCGACCTTGGCGGCGGCGCGAACCTCGGCATTGGTGATGAAGCGCCCTTCCGCGAGTTCCAGATCGCGGGCCTCGCGATAGGCGGGCGTGACGCCGACGAGCTGGGTTCCCCAGTTGGCATTGCCGAGCACGGCCTGCGCGCCCCCCCTTACCATCGCAGCGACGGCCCGGGCCTGGGCAATCCGCGTGGCCAGTACCTGCGCATCGGCCAAGGTCAGCGGAACGCCGCTGGAGGTGCCGCGGACCGGTCCGCGATGACCGCCACCGGGAAAGACGACCAGCAGATTGGCGCCCAGCGCATTGATCTGATTTTCCACCATCCGCTGCGCACCCTTGCCGACCGAAACCGCACCGATCACCGCGCCGACACCGATGATGATCCCGAGCATGGTCAGAACTGAGCGCATCAGATTGGTGCGCAGCGCCACCAGCGCCACCTTGAGGTTGGCCAGCAGGTTCATCGTGGCTCCGACTCTTGTGGATGCACGCAGGGCGGAGCGCCTTCTTTTTCCTCATCATCGGCGGGCAGGGCGGCGAGCTCGGCCGCCGCATCGACGGGCGCTGGATTGACCTCGTCGGACAGCAGCCTGCCGTCGCGAAAGCGCAGAATGCGATCGGCGCAGGCGGCGATGTCGGCTTCATGGGTGACCAGCACGACGGTCAGCCCCGCTTTATTGAGACGCTGGAAGATGGCGAGAATCTCAAGGCCGGTGCGGGTGTCGAGGGCGCCGGTCGGCTCGTCGGCGAGCAGGATGTCGGGAGAGTTGACCAGCGCCCGGGCGATCGCGACACGCTGCTGCTGGCCGCCGGAAAGCTGATTGGGCAGATGCCGTTCGTGTGTCGCCAGGCCGAGCTCCGCAAGCGCGCGGTGTGCGCGTTCGTGGCGTTCGCGCGCCGGTACGCCGGCATAGATCAGGGGCACTTCGACATTGTCGCGCGCAGAGGTTCGGGCCAGCAGGTTGAACTGCTGGAAGACGAAGCCGATGCGCCGATTGCGCAGATGCGCGAGATCATCGGGCGAGAGGTGCTCGACCTCCTCGCCGGCGATCCACAGCCGCCCGTCGGTCGGGGTATCGAGGCAGCCGATCAGATTCATGAAGGTGGACTTGCCAGAGCCCGAGGGGCCCATGATGGCGACGAATTCGCCGCGCGCAATCTCGATGTCGATGCCGCGAAGGGCATGCACGATGCTGTCACCGAGATGATAGTCCCTGGTCAATCCCGCCGCCCGGATCACCGGTTCGGCAGTGGCCGCCGCTGACGGCATTTCCTTCTGCTGTCGTGCTTGCATCCCCTCTTTTCTCCCCTGTCTCTACCGGCGAGCGGGCCGTACCCGGATACTGCCGCCTGAGCGAGCCCGGCCGTTGCCCCTTGTCTCGCCGTTCCGCGCACCGAC
Source organism: Alphaproteobacteria bacterium (assembly GCA_003695555.1). Lineage (GTDB taxonomy): Bacteria > Pseudomonadota > Alphaproteobacteria > Sphingomonadales > Rhodothalassiaceae > J084. Next base: position 1,256 of record RFIU01000283.1, on the reverse strand, counting down.
GACCACTGCGTCACCTTCGGCAAGCGTAGGGCTTTCGATCGCCACCCACTCGTCATCGGCAATGCCGAAACGCACCGGCACCGGCATGACATGTTCGCCATCCGGGGCGATCTTCCACAGCAGCGATCGCCGCCTCCCGGCGCGCGACGGCTTGTTCGCTCTCGATTCCCCGCCATCGGCAACAAGATCGGGCCGTGGCCGAAACCGTCGGGCGGTGATCGGCACGCGCAGCACGCCATGGGCTTCGCCGGTGATGATCTCGACCGTCGCAGTCATGCCCGGCAGCAGCTTCTGGTCAGGATTGTCGGCCGATACGATGACCGTATAGGTGACGACATTCTGCTCGGTCTTCGGTGCCTTGCGGATCTGGACAACACGGCCGGTGAAGGTCTGCTCGGGCCAGGCATCGACGGAAAAGGCGACCGGCTGGCCTGGGGCCACCTGGCCGATGTCGGCCTCATCGATCGCCGCTTCCACCTGCATGCGGGTGAGATCTTCGGCGATGCGGAAAAGGGTGGGAGTCTGAAAGCTCGCCGCCACCGTCTGACCGGGATCGACGGCCCGTTCGATGACGACACCATCGATCGGAGAGCGGATCACGGTACGGGCAAGATCGACCTCGATCTGTTCGAGCTGAGCCTTCCGCTGACCGACCTGGGCGCGCGCGGTGGCGAGCTGAGCCTTGGCGGTAGTGAGCTGCGCTTCGGCGGTGCGAAGCGCGAGACGCTGCTTGTCGAGGTCGGATTCAGATATGTGTCCTTGGGAGAGCAGTTTCTGCTTGCGCTGCATCTCGCGCTCTTCGCGTGCGAGCGCGGCTTCTGCTCGCTGGATTTCGGCCTCTGCCATGCGGACGTTCGCACGCGCGACCTCCAGTTCGGCCTTGGCTTGACGTTGGGCGGCCAGAAAGCGCGCCGGATCGATTCGCGCGATCGGCTGGCCGGCCTTGACGGGGCTGTTGAAATCGACCGCGATGCTCTCGATCTGACCTGAAACCTGCGAGCCGACCGAGACGGTGCGTACCGCCGAAAGCTGGCCCGAGGCCGAGACGACGCGACGAATGTCGCCACGCGTGACCGTTGCGGTCTGAAAGACGGGGCGAGTTTCCGGCGCCCCCGCCGGCAGAAACAGCCAGACGATGCCGCCGACGACGACAACGGCCAGCAGGCTCGCCCACGGATGGGCGCGCAGATGGCCCAGGATCGCTTTTCTCATGCTCTCTTCTTTTCCCTCCTCGCTGTGCGATCGGCAGAAGAATC
>RFIU01000282.1 GCA_003695555.1 Alphaproteobacteria bacterium | reverse complement strand
GGATATAGGAGACCTCCTTCAGCTTCAGCGCCCCTTCGAGCGCCAGCGGATAAAGCCGGTCGCGGCCGAGATAAAGGACGTCGCGCGCCTTCGCCACTTCATGCGCCATCACTTCGATTTCGGGGTCGAGACGCAAGGCTTCGGCAAGACGCACGGAAACCGCACTCAGCGCCTCGACGGCCTCGGCCTCGCCCGCCTCGTCGAGAGTCCCGCGCGCGCGCGCCACACCGACGGCAAGCGCTGCCAGTACCGCAAGCTGACAGGTGAAGGCCTTGGTGCTCGCGACCCCGATCTCTGGCCCGGCATGGGTCGCGATCACGGCGTCCGCCTCGCGGGCGATCGAGGAATGCGGGACATTGACGATAGCGATCACCGGCAGACCGCATTGCTTCGCATGACGCATGGCGGCGAGCGTATCGGCGGTCTCGCCCGATTGCGAGATCACAACGACCGCCTCGTCTTCGCGCAAGACCGGATCGCGATAGCGGAATTCGCTGGCGATATCAGCATCGACCGGCAGGCGCGCCAGTCGTTCGATCCAGTAGCGCGCCACCATTCCGGCATGATGGCTGGTCCCGCATGAGACGATGTGCAACCGCTGCAGGCGGGCCGGATCGAAGGGCAGCGCCGGCAGCCGGACACGGCCCGCCAGCGGGTCGATCAGCGACCCCAGTGTCTCGGCCACCACCGTCGGCTGCTCGTGGATCTCCTTGAGCATGAAATGGCGATAATTGCCCTTGCCGACCAGCGCAGGGCCGAGTTCGAGCGGGCGATCGGCGCGAGTGACGGGGCGGTCCAAGGCATCGAAGATCCGCACCTTTTCGCGGCCGAGTTCCGCCCAGTCGCCCTCTTCGAGATGAATGATCCGCTCTGCCAGGCCGGCGAGCGCAAGCGCGTCGGAACCAAGCAAGCTCTCACCAGGCGCAAGGCCGATAGCCAGCGGGCTGCCGCGACGTGCCGCATAGAGCCGATCGGGCGCATCGGCGAAAAGAATGCCGAGGGCGAACGCACCCTCGAGCCGCTTCAGCGCCGCCGCCACCGCTTCGGCCGGCGTCATGCCCTCGGCACGAAAACGGCTCAGCAGATGGACGATCGTCTCGGTGTCGGTATCGCTCTCGAAGACCGCTCCTGCCGCTTCGAGCTCGGCACGCAGCGTCCTGAAGTTCTCAATGATGCCATTGTGGACGACCGCGACCCGATCGTTCATCTGCGGGTGGGCATTGCGCTGGCTCGCCCGGCCATGCGTCGCCCAGCGGGTATGGCCGATGCCGATATCGCCATCGACCGGTTCGCGAGCCAGCAGCTCGACCAGCGCATCAAGCTTGCCCTCGGCTCGGCGGCGCTGAAGCCGTCGGCCGTCATGGACGGCAATCCCGGCGCTGTCATAGCCACGGTATTCGAGCCGGCGCAGCGCTTCGACCAGCCGTGCGGTGACCGGTGCCCGCCCGGCGATGCCGATGATTCCGCACATCGCGCTATTCCTCCTTCGCCGCGCGAGAGTTCCTGCGCGCCTCACGGCGGGCGCGGAAGGTGCGCGCCCATCCCGCCCGCTCTTCCTGCGGGGCGCGTTCAAGCGCCAGCGCATCGGGCGCAACATCGCGGGTGATCGTGCTGCCAGCACCAATGATCGCGCCTTCGCCGATCGTCACCGGCGCGACGAGCGCGCTGTTCGAGCCGATGAAGGCGCCCGCCCCGATCACCGTGCGGTGCTTGGCGAAGCCGTCATAGTTGCAGGTGATCGTGCCGGCGCCGATATTGGCGTGCGCGCCGATCTCGGCATCACCCAGATAGGCGAGATGACCCGCCTTCGCTCCCTCTCCAAACGTCGATTTCTTGACCTCGACGAAATTGCCGATGCGGGCCCGCGCGCCGATCCGCGCGCCGGGGCGCAGACGGGCGAAGGGGCCGATCTCGGCGCCTGGCCCGATTTCGGCCCCCTCGAGATGCGAAAAGGACCGGATACGCGCCCCCTTGGCGATCCGCACGCCGGGGCCGAAGACGACATCGGGTTCGATCAGGACATCGGCGGCGATCTCGGTATCGGCAGCGAAATGAACGGTTTCGGGTGCCGGCATCCGCACGCCCGCTTCCAGCATTTCGGCACGTCGGCGACTCTGGAACAGCGCCTCGACGGCGGCCAGGTCGGCCGGTGAATTGATCCCGGCAAGGCCCTCGGGGTCACCCGCCTCAATCACCACGACATCCCGACCGGCGTCGCGCGCGACGGCGACCAGATCGGTGAGATAGATTTCGTCCTTCGGTGGATGGGGAGCAAGGTCACCGATGTGTGCGCGTGCAAAGGCGGCATCGAAGACCATCACCCCGCCATTGCAAAGATCGACCGCGCGCTCCGCGTCATCGGCTTCCGCCGCCTCGACAATGCGCAGGAGACGCCCCGCATCATCAAGAATCAGCCGTCCGTAGCCATTCGGTGGCGGCGTGCGAAAGCCGAGAACGGCGACCGCCGGGCGACTGTCGCGCGGACCGTCGAGCGCGGCAACAAGCGCAGCAAGATCGGCGGGTGCGATCAGCGGCACGTCACCGCACAGCACCAGCAGGCGGTCCACCGTCTCGTCGCCCTCCTGCG
>RFIU01000281.1 GCA_003695555.1 Alphaproteobacteria bacterium | reverse complement strand
GCGCATCAGCGCTGCGTCAGGCGCAGTTCGATGCGACGATTGCGACGCAGCGAGGCGGGGTCGTCACCCAGCGCCACGGGCTGGTACTCGCCGAAGGCGGCGGCCGCCAGGCGGTACGGGGGGACACCCTCGCTGATCAGAAAGCGAACCACTGCGATCGCGCGGGCGGCGGATAGTTCCCAATTGTCACGAAAACGGGGGGTGGAAATCGGCCGTTTGTCGGTATGGCCATCGACCCGGATCATCCAGTCGATATCAGGAGGAATTCTGCCGGCGATTTCGCGAATGGCCGCGGCGACCTTTCGCAGTTCGGCGCGTCCTTCGGGACCGAGATCGGCACTCGCCGTTGCGAACAGCAGTTCGGACTGAAAGACGAAGCGATCACCGACGATCCGGATGTCCGGCCGATTGCCGAGAATCCGGCGCAGCCGCCCGAAGAATTCCGACCGATAACCGGCCAATTCCTCGACCTTCTGGGCGAGCGCGACATTGAGGCGCTTTCCGAGATCGGCGATCACCGCCTGCTGCTCCTTGTCGCGCTTTTCGGAAGCTTCGAGCGCGGCTTCGAGCCGGGCGAGCTGTTCGCGCAGTGCGGCGAGAGCGGATTGCAGTTCGACGATCCGCCCGTGCGCCGCCGCGCTCGCCTTGCGTTCCGCCTCAAGAGCGGCCTGACTTTCGGCGAAGCGCCCCTGCAGTTCCTGCAGCTTCGCCTGAGCTTCACGATGTCGGCGCTCGAGTTCGGCAAGCCGGCCCTGTTCCGCCTCATAGGCCGCGCGAGTGCGCGCCAGCTCGCCCTTCAGGCGGTCGCGCTCGCCGCTGACCTTGTCGAGCGTAGCGGTAAGCCGGGCGATGTTCGCCTTGAGAGAGGCATTGGTCTGCCGTTCGAGATTGAGCATTTCGGCCATCTCGGCGAGCTGGCTGCGCAGCTTGGCCAGCGCTTCGTCGCGCCCCGACAGCACGGTGCCGAGGAAGAACTGCGAGAGCGCGAACAGCGAGAGGAGAAAGACGAGGACGAGCAGCAGCGTCGAAAGGGCATCAACGAAGCCCGGCCAGCTGATGTCCTCGCTCTCACGCGATGTCCGCCGTCGCAGGGCCATGGCCTCAACCTTCCTGCCCGTCCGAATCTCCGGTTTCCGGCGGTCGCTCGGCCGAACCGCCTGCGCGTTCGAGAGCATGGGCGATGGTGCGCGCCAGCAACAGAATGTCCTCATGGAAGGCGGCCGCCAGCCGCTCCTGCTGGCTTCCCTGGGCTGCGATCAGCCGGGCGATCTGCTGGTCGATGCGGCGCAGGTGATCGCGGCTCGCGGTATCGAGCCCCCACTCCTTCTCCTCGAGCAGATGGATCAGCCGGTCAAAGGCGGTCTGCTGATGCAATGCCGCATCCTGGATGCGTTTCAGTGATTGGCGTGCTTGCTCGCCTCCCTCCTGGATTGCCGCCATGCGGTCATCGATGGCGACGAGCGTGGCGTTCAGCTCGGCGCGTGTCTCGCGATCCGCATCGGCCGAGTTCTTGAGCGCCGCAAGGCCTTCGGCGACCTGCTCCATGAGCGCCGCCAGGAAGGCATCCGGCGCCGTACCGCCGGTTCCGCCGGCATCCCCCCCGCCAGCGGTCGGCACCAGCCGGACGACCGCGTTGAGCCAGTCCTCGAGCTCATGAAGAAAACGACGCTGGGCCTGGCCGGTCTGAAGATCAAGGAAGCCGAGCACCAGCGAACCCGCAAGGCCGAAGAGCGAGGACGAGAAGGCCACCGCCATGCCGTCGAGCGGACGTTCCAGCCCCTGCTTCAGCGACTCGAAGAGAAGGGCGACATTGCCGCTCTCGACGCTCAATCCGCCGATCGTCTGCCCGATCGCGGCAAGTACCGAAAGCAGGCCCCAGAAGGTCCCGAGGAGGCCGAGGAAGACCAGCAGACGGGTCAGATAGCGCGAAATCTCCCGCGCTTCCTCAAGCCGCGCCTCGACGCCGTCGAGAAGCGAACGCAGCGCCAGCGTCGTCAGCCTGAGCGGTCCGACGCCTTCTTCCTCATGATCGTCGAAGAGCGCGGCGATCGGCGCCAGCAGGCGCGGAGGGCGGGCGGGGACGCTGCTTTCCATGCTCTTTCGGCCACGCGAGGCGATCCACTCGATCTCCGGCGCGAGCAGCAGGACCTGGCGAAAATTGTAGGCGATTCCGATCACAAGAACGGCGAGGATGGCGCCGTTGAGCAACGGATTGGCGAGGAATGCGCGAATCAGCGGATCAGCCAGCGCGCCGGCGAGAATCAACACCGCCAGAACGAACAGGATCATCCGTTGCAGATATCGCCGGGGTCTGGTCATGGTCGCCTCTTTCTGCTTCTGGCGCGCCGCACGCGCCGCCGCCCATGCGATCGCGAACGGACATTTACGGTCATCATAGCCGCGAAAATCGTCAAGAAAAGGCCCGCTGTCGAACGGTCATGTCCGTCGGACGGGCATGTCAGCGAACGCCGGCGACAAGATCGGGGGTAACACGAACCCGCGCCCCTTCGTGCGGCGGCTGTCTGACATCGGCCTCTTCCGGCGGCGGGCCGATCAGGGCAGTGACGTCGATGCGTGCCAGCGCGATCCCCTCGTCATGCAGCAGATCGCGGATCGCAAGAGCACGGGAAAGGGCGCGCTCAAGAGCGGCGCGGCGCGGCGCGGCCCCTTGCTTCCCGGCCTCTGCCCAGCTCAGCACGTCGATGCGCCCCTGACCGATGCGGGCACTCGCTGCCAGGCGCGAAAGCCGGCGGACATGATCGCGGGTCAGGGCATATTCATCGGAGGCGAAACTCAACACGAGAGGTGCGGCATCGACGGCCATGCTCGGCAGTGGGGCAAGAAGCGGTTCTCGCAGCTCTTCGGACGGACCCGTAAGCGATTCGCCCGGCGGCGGCGCTGTCGTTTCTTCCTCCTCTCCGCT
>RFIU01000280.1 GCA_003695555.1 Alphaproteobacteria bacterium | reverse complement strand
GCCAATCTGGCGATGGTGGCGCTCGGCGCCGTGCTCAATCGCCTGCTGCTGCCGCTCGGCGCGGTCGGTGCCGCGCTCTGGGCCGAGCAGCAGGGGCTCGGGATGCTGCGCTGGCTCGGGCTCGATGGTGGATGGGGCGCGCTCATCGCGATCCTGCTGCTCGATCTCGGCATCTATTCACAGCATGTCGCCTTTCATCGGATCGGCTGGTTGTGGCGGATCCACCGGATGCATCATGCCGATCCCGATCTCGACACCACCACGGGAGTCCGCTTCCATCCGCTCGAATATCTGCTCTCAATGGCCTGGAAGATCGTTCTCGTCGTCGCGATCGGTGCCGATGCGGCCGCTGTGATCATCTTCGAGATCCTGCTCAACGCCCTTGCTCTTTTCAATCACGCCGACTGGCGCCTGCCGGTCGGCCTTGACCGGCTGCTGCGCCTCGTCATCGTCACGCCCGACGTTCATGCCGTGCATCATTCGGTGCGCCCCGACGAACACCATCGCAATTTCGGCTTCAATCTGACCGCCTGGGACCGGCTGTTCGGAACCTGGCGCGCGCGTCCTGCCAAAGGAGTCGCGCAGCTCGACATCGGGCTTGCCGACGTGCCGGCGTCTCGTGCCCTGTCGCTTGCTGCACTACTCCTCATGCCGCTTCAGCGGCCGGCAGGCGATTGATGGTGCCCAACGTCAACGGCCACCGCGGGGCGATGCCCTCTTCATCGGAACGGCTTGTGGCGCTACAAGGAACAGGGCGCCGCTACAGGCATTGAGGATCGGCAGGTGGAAAAAATCGTCATCGGCTGGATAAGGCAGATGTCGCACTTGGGGTGGACCCGGGTGCGGGCCTTGATGATGACGGTGGCGGTTCTCCTGACGCTTGCCGCCTGCGGATCGCGCGGCGACATGCCCTGGCCGCTGGAGCCCGGATTCGCGGCGCTGATACGGGTCGGCGGCGAGACCTACGAGATGGAGGTCGCGCGCGTAGATGGTCTGCTTGCCCATCTGGAATACAGCTGGAAGGGGCAGGTGATCGCGACGAGCGACGTCTATCATGGCCTCTTTGCGGTCTCCGGCCATGATGAGAAGGGGGAATTCCGGCACGATATCGACCTCGGCGAGATCGACGGTCTGTTCCCGCTGGCCATCGGCCATACGGCGAGGCTGGAGGGAACCGCCTTCACCTCCGCTCATCCCGGTTCGGGACGATTGCTCGCCAGTTTCGAAGTCCTTCGACGCGAGGCGGTGCGGGTCGGTGACCACCGCTTCGAGACGTTCGTTCTGCGCGTCGTCAGCCGTCTCGTCTTCGCCGACGGGACCTCCGAGCAGGTGATCCGCACCATCTATTATGCCCCCCGCCTCGGCTTGCCGGTACGGATGCGTTTCGAAAGCGGCGGGCGTACCGTCCACTGGCAGATGATCGCCGTCGAGCGGCGGCCGCGCGGTCGCGCCAACAGATTGGGTACGGTAGCTATCTGAATGGTACGAGGCGGCATGCGCCGGCGCCGGTATCAGGCGGCACTCGCCCGTGAAGGGGGCATGGACCGCGACGAACGTCCCATCATATAGGGAGCATCCTCTTCCATCTTCTCGGCAAGAAAATCGAAGACGGCCCGGATTCGTGCGCTTGATCGCAGCTCCTCATGGGTGACGAGCCAGGCTTCCACCTCTCCGCAGACGCGATCAGGAAGTATCTGCTCCAGTCCCACGATGTCCCGGGCCCATTGCACGGGGTGAAGGCCGATTCCGATTCCTTCGCGCGTCGCCGAGATCGCGAGGTGCATGCTGTCAGTGACCAGACGGCGGCGACCGGGCAACGAGACGAGGTCATCGAAGCAGCGCGCTTTCATGGCTTCACTCACCGCATTCGCCCAGATCAGGCGATGGCCGGCCAGGTCGGCAAGTTCGGTGGGCCGTCCCCATTTTTCAAGATAGGACGGTGCCGCGAAGAGACCGAAGCGCACGCGCGCGGTACGCCGGGCGATGAGCGGCGGTTCGACGGGCCGGAACATCCGTACCGCAATGTCGGCCTCACCGGCGAGCAGATCGGCGGCGCGGTGTTCGACCCGGATCTCCAGCGTGATTTCAGGATAGCGTTGGTAGAAGCTTACCAGATGGCGGGTCAGCCAGATGTCGGCCATGCCCTCGCTCAAGGAAACCGTCACCCGTCCGCACAATGCCTGATTGCGGCTGCGCGCGGCGCGCGCGATCGCCTGCGCGTCCTCGGCCATGTGGCGGACATTGTCGAGGATCGTTTCGCCGAGTGCGGTGAGCCGCAATCCCTGACGGGAGCGCGCGAAGACCGGCACCCCGAGGGCCGCTTCGAGCGCATCGATGCGGCGACTGGCCGTCGGTTGGCTGATGCCGAGTTCTTCGGCCGCCTTCGTCAGGCTGCCGCTTTCCGCCGCTGCCAGGAAGATCGCCAGATCCGACCAGGGAAGATCGCGCCAGCTCTGGATATCATCATTCATATTCGCATTAGCGCTCATCATTATCTCCCGTTCACATACGACACTGCATATCATATTCCAGAAAAGGCGGCAAGAAGCCGATGCCAGCGCCAATGAAAGGCGTCATTGCCGCCCCCGATCGGCCGGTAGTGCGGCCCGGGTCTCGACAGCTTGATGAGGAGCAAGATCATGACCTCTCTTTCCGCCTGTTCGCGCACATCGTCCCTCGGCCGACCGCATCCAGGCCTTCAAGGCGGTTCGGCGGTTCGGCCGCCGAATGGACCGATGGCATCAGCTGACGGGGGCGCTCTTCCCCTGTCGCCCCGGGGGCGTCGGCGTCAGCATCGCCACCGCCGCCGCGCAGGACGTTTCATTGCGAACATCGTCGCGGCGCTGCTGATCCCGATCGGACTTGCCATCCTGGCGCCGGCGGCAGATGCCGGCGGAGAGCGGATCGTGTCCGTCTCGAGCCAGGCGAGTGGTGTGCGCGAAATCCTCCGCTTGAACGGGCCACGCGGGATCGATCGATTCCGCGATGCATTGCGTCGGGGCGAACTGCAACGCGCCGAGGAGCTGGCGCGCAATGCGTTCGACCAGGCGCGGGGGCGCAAGGCACGGGCCGGGGCCTTTACCCGCCTGTGCGTCGTCCATCGTCTGCAGGATCGCTTGAAGGAGGCGCGTGCGGAATGCGACACCGCCGTCCGGCTTACCCCGCACGACTGGCGCGCTTACCTCAATCGGGCGGCGCTGGCGATCGAACAGGGCGATTTCACCATCGCGCGGACCGACCTGCGTCGGGCCGACCGTCTCAGCCGAGGCGAACCCGTCGTCGCAGCCAACCGCCGGATCCTCGCTGCACGTCGAAAGGCTGAAAGGATTCGCGCCCGCACCGAGCGAAAGGTCGCGAACCGCGAGTGACGGGAGAGCGGCGTTGCAAGTCACCCGAACCAGCAACCAGTAAGATGTGACCGGTCCGGTCGGTCATGTCCCGGTGGTCGGTGATGGAAAGGGACCGGCGCGGCTGACCGCCCCGGCGAGCGGCCGGCCGATCACCTCTTCCGAAAGCCAGCGGGCGGTGTCGATCAGGGCGCCAAGGTCGAGGCCGGTGGCGACCCCCGAACGCGCGAAGAGATAGGCGAGATCCTCGCTTGCCACGTTTCCGGTGGCGCGTGGCGCGAAGGGACAGCCGCCAAGCCCGCCGATGCTGGCGTCGATGGTGCGTACCCCCGCGCGCCATGCGGTCCAGGCATTGGCGACCCCGGTATTGCGGGTGTCGTGGAAATGGGCGCGAAGCGGCAGCCCGCCCGCGGCCTCGCGGGCGCGATGGAAGAGCTCTTCGACCAGCGCCGGCACCGCCACCCCGATGGTGTCGGCAAGGCCGATCTCGCGCGGTTCGCTTTCACTCAGCCGGCGGACGATCTCGACGACGCGGGCCATCGGCACATCGCCCTCAAAGGGGTCGCCCCAGCAGACCGAGACCGTGACCTGTGCCGACAGACCCTCGCGCTTCGCACGATTCACCAGCCGGTTCGCGACCGCCACCGATTCTTCCCAGCCCATCCCCTGATTGCGCATCCCGAAGCCGTCGGAGGCAACCGCGACGCAGCCGATCTCGTCGATCCCGTGGCCAACCGCATCGCGGGTCGCGAGCGCGCGTTCCAGCCCCCGCTCATTGATGACGAGCCCGATCCAGGTGACATCCTCGCGCACCGGCAGAGCCGCGACGAGGCTTTCCGCATCGGCCATCTGCGGCACGCGCTTCGGGTGGACGAAGCTTGCCACCTCGATCCGGCGTGCGCCAGCGGCGACCAACCGTTCGATCATCCGCAGCTTGGTGTCGGTCGCAACGACCTCCGGCTCGTTCTGCAG
>RFIU01000279.1 GCA_003695555.1 Alphaproteobacteria bacterium | reverse complement strand
GCAAGTTTCCCTTCGCCGGATGCCGGCCGCAACCGCAGATCCCCCTTGCGGGCTATCACCAGAAGGCGCGCGCCGACATCTTCCGCCTCGACCAGCAGACGGCGCGGCTCATCAAAGGGGATGCGCGAAAGCGCATGGGCATGACGGCGTCGGATCCGGGCGGCGACCAGGTCGAGCGGCGCAGCGGCAAGCGGCGCCGGCAGGCGGGCGAAAATCCGCCCGACGGGGTGGAGCGGATGAAAAGCCGATTTCATTCCCGTGGCACTCGTTGTTCCCGCCAATCGAAATCAGAGGAAACGACCCGAAGGGCCAATCACCTTCACACTTCCTTCTCACAGGAGTTTCCCGGGAATACCTTGATATGGATCAAGCGGCCTGCCGGCCATTCGCGACGGCAGCGCGATACCCGATCCGCGATGACGGATCAGGGATCACCGATCAACTTTCGCGCAGCAGTTCGCGCAGGATGATCAGGCGCTGGATTTCGGAAGTCCCCTCATAGATCTGACAGACCCGGACGTCGCGATAGATGCGCTCGACCGGAAAGTCCTTCAGATAGCCATAGCCGCCCATCACCTGAATCGCGCCCGAGGCGACGCGTTCGGCCATTTCGGAGGCAATGAGCTTGGCCATCGAGGCTTCCTTCAGGCAGCGCTCGCCCGCATCCTTCAGGGCGGCGGCATGGAGCACCATCTCGCGCGCCGTTTCGACCTCGGCGGCCATCTGCGCCAGACGGTGGCCGACCGCCTGATGTTCGACGATCGGTTGCCCGAAGGTGATGCGTTGTTTCGCGTATTCCAGCGCGTATTCGAGCGCCGCTGAAGCCATGCCAACGGATTGCGCGGCGATGCCGATTCGCCCGGTTTCCAGATTGGCAAGCGCGATCCGGTAGCCCGCGCCTTTCTCGCCGAGCAGCGCATCATCGGGCAGTCGAACGGCATCGAGAACGATCTGCGCGGTATCCGACGACTTCTGCCCCAGCTTTTCCTCGATCCGGGCGACCTTGAAGCCTCTAGCATCCGTAGGAACGAGAAACGCCGATATCCCCCGCTTTCCTGCCTGCGGGTCGGTCACGGCAAAGACGATGGCAACCCCAGCGATGGCGCCGGAGGTGATGAACTGCTTGGTGCCGTCAAGCCGCCAGCCATCACCGTCGCGCACCGCCCGCGTCTTCAGCGAAGCCGCATCGGAGCCGGCCTCGGGCTCGGTCAGGCAGAATGCGCCGATCATCTCGCCGCGCGCCAGGGGTTTTAGCCAGCGCTCCTTCTGGACATCCGTGCCCTCCTTGCAGATCGCTGCGCAGACCGGCGAGTTGTTGACGCTCATCAGGGTGGACAGGCCGCCATCGCCGCCGGCGATCTCCATCAGCGCCAACGCATAGGAGACGGTATCGGTGCCCGCCCCGCCCCATTCTTCCGGCACCGTCATGCCGAGCAGGCCGAGCGCGCCCATCTCGCGCAGAAAGTCCTTCGGGATCCGCCCCGCCTTCTCCCAGGCATCGGCTGCGGGACGCACCTTCTCTCTCGCGAAGGCGCGGGCCATGTCGCGGATCATGCGCTGTGCTTCCGACAGAATCATCGCCTTTTCTCCGACCAGACTGCGGGGCGGGTTCCATGCTGCAGGAACAGGCTCTAGCAGTCGGGAAAAGGCGCGCCAAGTGCCGGGCGGTCAGAAGGGCTGAAATCCGATTTCGAAACGCAGGCCCAGCGCGATCGCGTTGCGCAGCCCCGGATCGGTCCCGGGATGAACAATGTACTGCAGATCCGGCTGCAGCGCCAACCAGTCGGTCAGTTGCGCCCGGTAGGTCATCTCGACATTGATTTCGCGGCGATCGACAGGCGCGCCGACGAGCGCAGCATTCCGGCGGAAAGTGTCGCCATTGCGTGCCACCGCTACGGCCAGCCCCAGCTGATCGTCGTCACGGCCAGAAAAGGGACCGGTATAGACGAGACCGGCACCGAGATACTGATCCAGCTGATTGATGCGACCGTCGGCGATCCCGAAACGGATCCAGGCGTCGATGCCCTGCTGCTCGCTTCCGGGTTCGCGATAGAGGGGCCCGTGGGCGAAGGCATAGACGCCATTGTTGCCATGGTGCGAAGGTGCCGGCAGGCCCAGCGACGCCTCGATTCCCTCAAAGCGCGCCGTATAGGCCCAGCCGCCGACGACGAACCGCAAGCCATCGACGGGTTCGGTATCGATCTCTGCTGCCAGCAGTGCGCCTTCCCCGTCACCCAGCTTGATCGCCGCCCGTCGCGGGTGACTGCGGGTACCGGGTACCGCGTCGAATGCGGCGACACGCACCAGCACGCGATCGCTGAAACGATAGTCCACTCGCACTCCTGCCATGCTCAAAGGAAAGATCGACGGACCGGCAGCGCCGGTCTGCGAATAGTCCGGACCAATGCCGTGCGAGCTGAGAATGAAAAGACCCGCCGGATCGATCGCATCGAACTCGCTGTTCAGATCCATGAAGCCGAGTTTCAGTCCGAGACGATCATCAAGCAGGCGCTGTTCGTACCAGGCTTCGAAGATGCGCCAGATCCTGTCATTGTCGATGTTCGAGACGACCTGAAGGTCGCCGACGATGTCGGAAAAGGTCTTCTTGTTGTTGTGCAGCACATAGAAGAAGAAGGTTCCGCCATCATAGCCCAGCGAGTCCGACGGCACGGTCAGCATCAGGTCGAGATTGTCGAGATAGCGCGCATCCCGTTCGACGCCGCCCCGTACATTTCCCCAGATTTCGCCCGTATAGACGACTTCGAAGGAAATCGGCTCGTACCATGGCGTGTTCCCTGGCCCATCCTCCTCTGCCCGAAGACGTGATGAGGGCTGCATCAGCAGACCGATCAGCAGAACGAACACCATCAGGCGGACCGCTTTGCGCGATAGCCGGATCATGGCTGTCTCCATTGCGATTTCTTCGTGGATCGGACGGGTCGCGCCGCCCCCTTCACATCGCGGACAGGAGGGCGCGGATCTTCTCTGGTCCGGCTATTCAGGCGGCCGCATCTTCCGAGCGGACCCGGGCAAGGAAGGAATCCACCTGTCGCTGGAGCTCCTGTGCATCCTCGGCCAGCGATTCCGCAGAGTTCAGCACCTCGCCGGCATGTCTTCCGGTGACATCGGCCGCTTCGGTCACGCTGGCGATATTCTGCATCACCTCCTGCGTGCCGGCAGCGGCCTGCTGCGTGTTCTGAGAGATGTCCTTGGTCGCCGCACTCTGCTCTTCGACCGCATCCGAGATCGCCGTCGCAATCTCATTGACCTCGCGGATGGCCTTCGTCACCTCGGCGATGAGATCGACCGATTCGCGGGTCGCTTCCTGAATGCCGAGAATTTGGCTGGCGATCTCATCAGTCGCTTTCGCGGTCTGGGAGGCGAGGTTCTTGACCTCATTGGCGACGACGGCAAAGCCCTTTCCGGCCTCGCCGGCGCGCGCCGCCTCAATCGTCGCGTTCAGCGCCAGCAGATTGGTCTGCGCGGCGATGTCATTGATCAGCTCGACGACCTCGCCGATCTTCTGCGCCGCTTCTGCAAGCTCGGAAATGCGTTCATTGGCATGATCCGTCTTGCGCGCGCTGTTGCCTGCGACGCCGGCAGCTTCCTTCACACGCTCAAGGATGGTGGCGATCGAATAGCTGAGCTCCTCGGCCGCCGCGGCAACGACGGTGACATTGTTGGACGCCTGTTCCGTCGCCTGATGAGCCGAGTGCGAAGCATCACTGACCGAACGGGTGTGGGCGACCATGTCGCTGGCAGAGGCGCGCATCTGTTCGGAAGCCCCGGCCACCTGCTGGGCGACCGTACGAACCGAATGCTCGAACTGATCGGCGAGTTTCAGAAGCTCCTCACGCTGACGGCGACGCGCCTCCTCGCGCTGGCGCGCCTCGTCCTGCTGGCGGCGGATTTCCGCCTCGCGCCGTTCCTGTTCGAGGCGCGCCTCCTGCTCGCGTCGCGCCGCTTCCTCACGGGCGCGCGCCGTTTCGAGTTCCGCCTGTTCGGTCAGAACGTCCCGGAAACGCTTGAGCGAGCGCGCCACCGCTCCGATCTCGTCGCCACGATCCTGATGCGGAATCTTGCGGCTGTTGTCGCCGCTCATCACGTCTTCGAGAGCACCGGTTACGTGACCGAGCGGCAGTACGATGTCGCGCCGCATGAAGACTGCCGCCACCACTGCCACCAGCAGACCGAGGATCGACAAGATGAGCGTACGAGAGGAAAGCGAGTCTGTCTGGTTGACGAGACCGTCGATATTCTCACGCATTCTTGAGATTTCGGCATCCGACAGACTGTTGGCTTCCTGGATCAGGCGTCCCATCGCCTCATCGAGTCGGGCGGCCGTGGCATCGAACTGGCCCATCAGCTGATTGCCGCCGGCCGGTCCTTCTGCCACATATCGGCGCGCCATCTCCTGACCCATCGCATAGAATGGTGGAAAGGCCTGGTCCACTTCGGAGAGACGGTCGCTCAGATTCTCAAGCCCGAACTGACGCGCAATATTTTGCGCATCGCTCATCGCACGATGGAATCGTTCAGCGTTTTCGGCCGCCTCATCGAAGCCGGAATCCAAGCCGTCACGTCCACGCGTGGCAGAAATATCGGTCAGGAACTGCTGCACCTGAATGACGGAGCGCTGCAGCTCACTCATCTGCCGCAGCAGGGGGACGATCCCGGTTCCCACACGATCGGACTCCAGATCGACCTGCTTGAGATCCTTTCGCTCATCAATGAGCGACACTTCCGTCGAAACCGCCAGCACCACGAAGGTGGAGCTGAGCAGGGCGAAGATGACGAAGAGCTTGGTCGAAATGGACCAGGCCTTCAGCCGGGTCATTAATGCAGCGACAGCGGACATCCTTCTTTTCCCTTTTTCAGAATTCGTCCCCCCCCAAGCAGGCAACACTGCACGGATTCGATCCCCGAATCGCGTTTACGAAGTTGGAGACTGACTGAAGG